>PNOB01000147.1 GCA_013824585.1 Desulfobacterium sp.
CCCGAGTGCGATGCCTGGGAATTGCTGGCAGCCACCTTCCCGGCCGGAACCCTTTCCGGAGCACCCAAAATCAGGGCCATGGAAATCATCGCAGAATTAGAGAAAGAGCCGAGGGGCACGTATGGCGGTGCGGTCGGTTATATTTCATTTAATGGGAATATGGATATGGCCATCACCATTCGAACCGCCTGCATCGAGAACAACAAACTGATTGTCAGGGCCGGAGCCGGTATTGTTGCGGATTCTGATCCGGAAAAAGAACGGATCGAAACCGTCAACAAAGCCATGGCCATACAACGGGCGCTGCAACTGGTGCAGGCCAATGCCGGGCAGGATGGGAGGGTCACAAAATGATTGCAATGATTGACAACTATGATTCATTTACGTACAACCTTGTGCAGTATTTCGGTCAGCTTGGATCTGAAGTGAATGTGATACGGAATGACAAAACAACGATTGAAGAGATTGAACAATGGCATCCGGATGGTATCGTCATCTCACCAGGCCCGGGGCGGCCTGAGTCTGCCGGGATTTCTCTTTCTGTGGTAAAACATTTTTCCGGGAAGCTGCCGATCCTGGGAGTCTGTCTGGGGCATCAGACCATTGCTGAAGCATTTGGGGGCCGGGTCGTATCTGCCCAAAGACTCATGCACGGCAAAACCTCAGAGGTTCAGGCGGATGGAAAGACAATTTACAAAGGAATCGATAAACCGTTTCAAGCCATGCGGTATCATTCCCTGGCAGTGTCCAGAGACCACCTTCCGGATTGTCTTATCATCACGGCAGAATCCGATGATGGCGAGATCATGGGTATCCGTCATATCGACCATCTGACAGAAGGCATCCAGTTTCATCCAGAATCGATCATGACCAAAGTCGGGAAAAGATTGCTGAGAAACTTTCTAAATATGATCAAACAAAAAAAGGGAGAGTAGCCGATGTTCAGAGACAATCTAAGCAAGATCATTCATGGAAATAATCTTTCGCAGGAAGAAATGGCTGGGATGGTAACAGAGATCTTTTCAGGAAATATTACAGATGCCCAGATCGGAGCTTTCATGGGAGCGCTTTCCACCAAAGGAGAAACCCTTGAGGAACTGGCAGGCGCGGCAAGGGCCATGAGGAAAAAAGCCCAGCGCATCCAGACCTCTGCATCAACCGTTATGGATACTTGCGGAACTGGCGGCGACGGTCTCAAAACCTTCAATATCTCAACAACCACTGCCTTTGTTGTGGCCGGATGCGGTATTACCGTAGCCAAGCACGGGAATCGATCCATATCCAGTCAGTGCGGAAGTGCCGACCTCCTGGAAGCACTGGGTGTGAAAATCGATACAGATCCGGAAATCACTGAAGAAGCCATTGCTGAAATCGGAATCGGATTTCTTTTTGCTCCGGTATATCACGGTGCCATGAAATATGCGGCAAAGGCCAGAAAGGAAATCGCTCTTCGCTCCATCTTCAATATGCTGGGCCCTCTGACCAATCCGGCGGCAGCCAATTGTCAGCTTTTAGGAGTATTTTCTCCGGAACTGACCGAAATGTTCGCCGGCGCACTCCGACTGCTGGGGACGAAAAGAGCGCTGGTTGTCCATGGTCACGATGGCCTGGATGAGATCTCCATCTGTGCCCCCACAAGGGTGTCTGAGCTGAAAGAGGATCAGATTAAAACCTATGATATCCATCCCGAAGACTTCTTCGGAAAACTGGCCAGTCCTGATGACCTTACCGGAGGAGATCCGAAGATGAATGCTGAAATCACCATGGATATCCTGAAAGGGAAAAAAGGTCCAAAAAGAGATATTGTCCTCCTCAACACAGCCGCAGCATTAATGGCTGCAGGAAAGGCAGAAGATCTGAAAAAGGGTATCGTACTTGCAGAAAACGCCATCGACTCCGGAGCTGCTGCCGCAAAACTGAACGATTTGAAAAACTTCACGCAGGAAAACGGGTAAGATGAAAAAAGACTTCCTACAAACCATTGTTGACCAGAAAAGACAGGAGATCCAGGCAGCCCGGAAACAACTTCCGGAAGACCGGATACGAAAAAAAGCAAATGAAAAAATCCGCAATAAGCGTCCATTTTATGATTCGCTCACAGGTGCTGCCAAAGGCAAGGTGAATATCATCGCAGAGATCAAACGCGCATCTCCTTCCAAGGGAGATATCTGTCCGGATCTGGATCCGTTTAAGCTTGCCGGACAGTATGAAAAAGGAGGAGCTGCTGCATTGTCGGTTCTCACGGATACCCATTTTTTTAAAGGAAGCTTTGAAGATTTCAAGCTGGCAAGACAGGGCACAAGTCTTCCCATGCTTCGAAAAGATTTTCTGATTTCATCCTATCAGCTTTATGAATCCGTATTGCTCGAAGCCGATGCTGTCCTTCTGATCGCAAGGATTCTGTCCAGGGAACAACTCAGAGAGTATCTAATGCTCAGTAAGGAGCTGAACCTGGACGTACTTGTTGAAATCCATAATGAAGAAGATCTGGAAAATGCCATCTGGGCAGAAGCAGAACTGATCGGAATCAACAACCGGAATCTGAGTTCCTTTGATACCGATATCCATATCGCGATGAAACTGGTTTCACAGCTACAACCCTTTCAAACGCCTGTCGCAGCCAGTGGAATCAGAGGAAAAGAAGATATTGTCAAAAGTCAGCAATATGGAATCCATAATTTTCTGATTGGTGAAAGCCTGGTAAGAGCAAAAGACCCGGCAGGATTTATCCGGTCGCTCATGGGTTAATTCAAGTTTCAAAATGCAGGGCCTGGAATAGACAACCACCGGCTTAACGGAGACAAATGAAAATTCAGCAGGAAAATATTCTCCTTGAACCACCGCAGGTAAAAATATGCGGGCTGACCCGTGCAGACCAGTCAGTCGCCTGTGCCGATCTTGGAGCAGATGCAATCGGATGTGTTTTCTATCCCAAAAGTCCACGGAATGTCTCCTTAGATCAGGCAAAGGAGATCATACACGCCCTTCCCCCTCATGTAAAAGGAACCGGCGTTTTTGTCAACGCTGCCTATGATGAGATCATGCAAACCATCGACTATTGCGGTCTTAAGGCTGTCCAGCTTCATGGACAGGAATCCTCTGACCTTGTCCGGAGATTGATCCAGCAGAAAATAATTGTCATCAAAGCCCTGTTCATGACCCGGGAACCTTTTTTACATCAGGCAAGGGAGTATCCGGTTTCAGCCTATCTGGTCGAGTGCGGCAAGGGACAACTGCCGGGTGGAAACGCCATGACCTGGAACTGGAAGGATACAAGGGAGTTTGGTAAAGCCCATACCATGATCCTTGCAGGAGGGCTGACCCCTGAAAATGTCGCCGAAGCCTTTTCGGACGCCATACCGGCCGCAGTAGATGTAAGTTCAGGCGTAGAATCTTCTCCGGGAATAAAGGATCTTGGTAAAGTTGCATCTTTTCTGAACGCAGTCAAAAATTGCAGGGCAATCCATACGTTGAAGAAAATCTTTTAACCCCCCCCCTGCTTCCAAAATCAGATTACAATGAAGTTGTGCTTGACAATTGCACAAATTCTCCATACAAGTTGTTATCACATATCGCTTACGATTTATACGATTCTGAAAAACAGATATAAAGGACACACGCTGTCCGTAAAAATGTTCACACATATTTGATGATTTTCCATTCCTGGAAATGCTGTTTCATATTCAAGAGACAGGAGAAAATATGACGCGATTGTTATTAATCAACCCATCGAATTCAGTCAAAGGCCTGGGCAATATCAGTACGACTTCATTTCCTCCCTTGAATCTGCCCTATATTGCAGCCCTTACTCCATCCCATTACCAAATTGATGTCATTGATGAAAACGTAGAACTGTTTCAATATCGCGATGCAGATATCGTCGGGTTGACCGCCTATACTTCTTCGGTTCACCGTGCCTATGAAATCTCTCAACTGTATCGCGAAAAGGGTATCCCTACGGTTATCGGCGGGATTCATGCGTCCATGCTGCCTGATGAAGCAGCCCAGTACTGTGATGTTGTGGCAATTGGAGAAGCAGAATCGATCTGGCCGGAAATCATCAGAGATTTTGAAAACAACTGCCTGAAAAAAATATACAGGGGAGAGATGACGGATTTAAAAAATCTGCCCACCCCCAGGCGGGATATTTTAAAAAATGACTATTACAAATGGGGAAGCATACAAACATCCCGCGGATGCCCGAACAACTGCTCTTTCTGTTCTGTTACCGCTTTTAATGGACGGCAGTTCCGAAGGCGCCCTGTACATTCCGTCATTGAAGAACTTGAGACCATCCCCCAGAAATACATCATGATCACAGACGACAATATTGCGGGGTATCACCAAAAAGATACGGAATGGGCAAAATCCTTTTTCCGGTTGATCATCGAGAAACGAATCCGGAAATTTTTTTTCGCCCAGGCATCCATCCAGTTCGGAGAAGATATCGAGCTGCTGCAACTTGCATCCAAAGCCGGTGTAAAAGTCGTATTGGTTGGCATGGAATCCGTTAATCCAAAAACACTGAAGTCCTATAACAAGAATATCAATTTAAAACATCTGAAAACAAACAGCTATAACACATTGATCTCAAACATCCGAAAAGCCGGCATTCTTTTTCTGGGAACCTTTGTCATTGGCGGAGATGAGGATGATATCTCCAGCTTCTGCACAACACTGAATTTTATCCGGTCTTCACATATCGACATTCTCCAGTTCACAAAACTGACTCCTTTGCCAGGTACAGCCTTCTGGAACAGTCTGAAAAAAGAAAACAGATTGCTGGATCTAAAATATCCGGAAGCCTGGAAAGATTATCGTTTCACGAAAATCCTCTTTAAGCCCCTGAAAATGTCAATCCAGGACATTGATGAAGGCAATTTCTATATGAAAAAAATATACTTCGGTTTCTGGGAAACCCTGAAAAGGACATTCTCAACCCTTATGACAACAAGAAGTGTGATGTTGACCCTTATTGCTTACAAGTTCAATCAATCCTATAAAAAATCATTTGTGACATCTGACCGGTATCCACTTTTTGACAAGCCGGGATTTAAAAAGAAATTTGAAACGCCTGCTTCCTTAAAAAAAAAATTCGGAGACAACCGTTTCGATCCATCAGAGAAGCATGAGGCATTTTCTTCAGGCGAGAATTGAATTCAAAATTTCAAAGAAAAAAATAATGAATGCCGTTTGACTCATTTTCTGATTTATCCTACATTGCCGTTACAGAAATATTCCAATACAATAATTCGATAAATGCTGTATTTTGTTACAGCATAATACGCCGCAAAAACCGATCCATTCATTAACGGATTGTGCTTGTGAAAAATGGTTAGGAGGGACCTGATGGAAAAATCGAGCAGCCAGCTAAAAAACAATTCAACAACAACCATTCTGCTGGCTGCCATTCTGCTATGCTTCACTGGTTTTGCGGTTTATTATTTTGGTGTTCTCAAGAAAACCCGCCTGACCAGTATTGAGATTTCCCATCCGCTTCCCATGGAGCAAGGGAAAACAAGACAGTTTACAGCTATCGGACAATTCTCGGACAACAGCTCCCGGGATATTACCAATCAGGTTGTCTGGCGTTCATCCGATACCGAAATCGCTGCCATCAGCAACATGGACGGGACCCGCGGAATGGTTAACAGCAGCATGGCCGGGCAAACCACCATCACCGCTACGGATCAGAACACCGGGATCGTTGGGACTACACTATTGAAAGTGATGGATGCCGAACTGGCTTCCATATCCCTTCTGCCTGAGGCACTGACTGTCATACCAGGTCAGAAACAACAGTTCACCGCAATGGGAACTTTTTCAGATGGAAAGAAAAAGGAGATTACCGGCTCTGTCATATGGGGATCATCTGCATCCTCAGTTGCATTTCTGGAAGACCCAATGGAATCTCCCGGTTTGGTTACATCTGTTTCTGCAGGCACAACTGTCATTACAGTAAAAGATCCGAACACTGGCGTTACCGGGACAGCCAGCCTGACCGTGTCTGCACCTGCAACAGCCCTGACTGTTCTTTCTGCAAAGCTTTTGTCTTGTGAGATCTCGCCGCGCTACCCGTCCCTTGCTCTTGGGAAAACACAGCAGCTTACGGTCAGCGGCGTGTTTACAGATCAATCCAAAAAAGACCTGACCCGCACATCCATATGGTCAGTTGAAAACCCCGGAATTGCAAAAATTTCCAATGACCCGGATCAACAAGGAGTCATCACAGCCCTTGCTGCTGGATCAACAAACATCCGTGTAAAAGATACGGAAACCGGAACCAGCACGACAACCACATTGATCGTGACCGCTGCCGAGATGGTAACCCTTGCAATCTCACCCGCACATGCCGTGATTCCACTTGGCCAGAATAAACAATTGAGCGTAACCGGAACCCTATCGGATGGATCAAAAACCGATCTCACTCAGGATGTCAACTGGTCGTCATCCAATCTTTCTGCAGCAATCGTCGGAAACACTCCCGGACAGAAAGGCATTGTTATTTCCAGGGCTGCCGGTATTACCATGATTACCATAAAGGATCCTATCTCGGGCATTCAGGAAACATCCAAAATTTCAGTCACGAGCAAGGAGCTGGTATCCATCCGTATTGAAACCGACCCTCAGATGCCCCTTGGCACCACTCTTGAACTCACGGCAAAGGGATTCTTTTCTGACGGTTCCGAAAATGAACTCACGGAATCCGGCGACTGGAGTTCAGGCACACCATCTGTTATCGCCGTAATGAACCAATCCGGAAGCAAAGGAAGGATTACTGCCGTTTCCCT
Organism: Desulfobacterium sp.; assembly: GCA_013824585.1. Taxonomy (GTDB): domain Bacteria; phylum Desulfobacterota; class Desulfobacteria; order Desulfobacterales; family SURF-7; genus QZKS01. Next base: position 6,792 of record PNOB01000147.1, read on the forward strand.
GGGAGAATCATCCATCACATTTACAGATACGCAATCCAAAACCAGCAAAACCATTGAATTGACCGTCACAACTCCAAAGCTGAAAGCCATACGGATCGATCCCAAGACATCATCCATTTACCTTGGTGATCTGCAGCAGTTCAAAGCCATCGGCGAGTATACTAACGGCACAACAAAGGATATCACCGAATCCGTTGAATGGGAATCCTCAGAACCGATCCTTTCCTCGATCCGGAACAACCAGGGCCGAAAAGGACTGGCAACCGCCCATACTGTCGGGTCATCCATCATCACCGCAACCGACATTTCAACAAAAATAACCGGCAAAGCAAAAATAACCGGTCGGGAAAACTGGTAATCGACAGGGAGCTGGTGATGGAATGAACCTGATCTTCCCATCCGGTTTCCATCCAGGTTTTCAAACAGCATGGTGCAAAAACAATGTTGTTGACACACAAACGGCTTTTACATATGTTCATTTACAAAAAAAGCAAGGCCTTATCCCCCTGGTTACTGACAGCGAAATATACAAATCGGTTTACGTGAACAAGGGTCTTTTCGGATATTGAAGATATACAGAAACTGTTCAATTACTTGTTAGATGCCTGTGCTGCAGGCAGCTCAACCAGTAATCAAAAGATAGGTATCACGAATCAATGGCACTCTCCCTCAACAAACCCAAACTCGATAATCTCGCAGGTGACATCTGGAAATCCGCCGAGCGGTTGCGCGGCAAATTCAAGGCTTATGAATACCAGGGCGTCATCCTGCCCATCATGGTCATTCGCCGGCTAGAATGTGTGCTGCTGGTGTGGCGAGAGGCCAAACGCGCAGAGATGCTCGTCAAACGGCCCAAACTCACCGAAAAAGAGCTCATGAGACTGGTCAAGGAACTCGAGCTCAATCCCAAGCAAAGCCCGTTTTCCAACAAGACCGACTGGACGCTCCGCAAGATTTACGAGGAAGACCACGCACTCCTGGAGGAAAATTTCCGGGCATATATCAACGGCTTTTCGAAAAATGTGGATGACATCATCGAGCATTTTAATTACCGTGCTACTATCGGCGTGATGGTGAAAAACAACCGGCTCGCCCCGATCCTCAATCAATACAAAGAACTTGCGCTTGGCCCGGACCAGCTCTCCGGGCTGGAAATGGGTTACATCTATGAGGAATTGCTGCGGCGTTTCTCAGAACAAAGCGGCGAAGAGGCCGGAGATCACTTTACCCCACGCGAAGTAATCCGTCTCATGGTCGAGCTGCTCGAAATTCCCATACCCGACCGGCACTTTTCCATCTACGACCCCGCTGGCGGAACAGGCGGCATGTTGTCCGTCAGCAAAGAACATCTCCTTGACCTAGCCGCAACACCGGAGGAAAAGGAGCGTGTCGAAAAACTTCTTACTGTCCACGGACAGGAACTGTCACCCACAAACTATGCGGTTTGTCAGGCAGACCTCCTCATTAAGGATGACCGGCAGGTCACGGTAACCCTCGGCAACTCGCTCATTCCCCATGTTCCGAACAGCCGCGACCCGGGCGACCAATGGCCCGAGCCCAAATGGCGCTTCAACCGCATGTTGAGCAACCCGCCCTTTGGCGTCACCTGGGGCGGCAAGGACGGTTATGAAACTGAGGCACGCAAACTGGTAAAAACCCGCTACCAAAAGGGGTGGGCCAAAGGTTACGTCGATGATCATGTAAAGGTTTTCCAAAACGAAGATTTTGCCTATCATAAAGTCAGTGTCGTGTTCTGGCAGACAGATGAAAACGATCAGCCCGCTATTATCACTGAGCCTTATGGAAAGACGTTCACCGCGGCAAATGCTGCCAAGGAACTGGCGTTTCATGCCAGCGAAATCACCTTCCGCGTGCGCGTGAAGTTGGACGGCAAAGAGAAATTCATCGAAATTGCCCTCAAACCAGCGGACAACGCCGCCAAAAAATTCAAAGCTGTCCTGGAAGGCCGCCCGGAAATCATTGATATCGAATGGACCCACCGGCATTATGTACAGGACGACGAATATATCCCATACGGCGAAGACATCGAAACCTTCCTGAAACGGGAAATCGCAAAGCCGATCATCCGCTGGCAGGACAGCCCCCAGCTCGGCTACGAAATCCTGCCCAATAAATACTTTTACCGCTACCAGCCGCCCAAGCCTGCCAAAGAGTTACTGGCCGAATTCTGGCGGCTGGAGAAGGAGGCGGAAAAAATGTTAAAGGGCCTGGATAGATGAAAAAATCACAAGAAATATCCATCCCAGCGAAGGAATACAGTCGGTTCATTGAGCATTTGAAGTCCCGCGTGTTTTCCGCTCGCCTCTCGGCGGCCCGAGCCGTAAACCGCGACCTCATCCTGCTTTACTGGGACATTGATCGAGGGATTGTGGAAAAGCTGGCCGGACACGCAGACGAGATGCTCAAAATCACCTACAATCCAAGATACGGTTATTCCGAAAAACATCTGCCCCAAAGGGGCTACGTCTGGCAGCCCAGGGTTGCGGCCTGGCCGCTACCCTGGGTTATCATAAACCATGTTATCAACCCCAACGGGGTTGTGTTCGGGGAGGACAGCCATTATGCCGCAATCATTATCCTCCGTCCACATTCATTTGGTGTTTTCAACAAAAGGCCGCGAGCAATTTTTACGGAATGCAGAGCTCCGGAAGGAAATGCACGCTTATTTGGGTGGGATCTCGAAAAAATTGGATTGTCCTCCGATTATCGTGGGTGGCACGGAAGATCATGTACACCTTTTATGTCGATTGGCCCGGACCATTTCACAGGCCGATTGGGTGAAGGAAATCAAACGAGTGTCCAGCACCTGGATCAAACAGCGGGAACCCGCATTAGCCAAGTTCGCGTGGCAGGGAGGATATGGCGCGTTTTCAGTCAGTGCATCCGCCCTGGACAAAACACGCGAATACATATTCAGACAACAGGAGCACCACAGCAAACAAACATTTCAAGACGAATATCGGGCGTTTCTCAGCAAACATGGCATGGAATGGGATGAACGATTTGTGTGGGAATGACGCAATCCCGTTGGGATTGGATGGGTTGTGATGTATCGTTTTCCAATTTTTCAATTTCCCCGATTTCAATAATTTTAACAATTTCCCGGGTTATCCAGGTACCCAGGGTAGGCGCTTCGCGCCAACCCTGGGCTATGGGACAGAATCCCGTTGGGATTCGGAATTTGACCGAATTCTGGAGAGATTCCAAACGCCAACGGCGTTTCGTCTTTCAGCCCAGGGTTGCGCCGTATGGCGCTACCCTGGGTTTTCATCCCAATATGATTGAACCCCATCGGGGTTCGGAATGCGATGTTTGTGGGGACGACACATTTACCACATTTACCCAGGGTAGACGCTTCGCGTCAACCATGGGCTATGGGACGGAATCCCGCTGGGATTCGGAATCTGACCGGGTCCTTGGGGCATTCCAAACGCCAACGGCGTTT
>PNOB01000148.1 GCA_013824585.1 Desulfobacterium sp.
GATGGCGTTGGAACAAAAAAATGTTCTTATTTATACAATTGTCAGAATGCCAGAACGGGAAAACTTGTTTAAATGGGTGTGTGCGATAGCTGAACCGGACAGTACATATCTTTACAGACTGTCTGAACGAAAAGATATTGCTGTCAATACACTGGAAGATGCTAAAAAATATCGGATCGGAGTGATAAGAGAAAGCATGTATCATCAATTTCTTGCTAAAAACGGTTTCCGAGAAAACGTTAATCTTCAAATCGTTCCATCTATGGAACAGAATTATTATAAATTAGTTAAGAAGAGGATTGACCTATGGGCTGAAGGCGAAAAAAATTTTCAGGATGAAATGATAAGACAGTCATCTGACAATCCAAACATTCACATTGAAAAAACGTTTCTATTATTCAGCTACCCTTATTATATGGCTTTCAGCACTAAAACATCCAATGAGATTGTTGAAAAAGTCGGAGCAGCTTTTGATCAGCTTGTGAAAGAAGGTATGATCAAAAAAAATGAGTAGATTGGACGAAAATAATTTATCAGTGGAGCCAATTTCAAAACGATTAAAAAGCGTCACACCGGCGAAAGCCGATGTCCAGAAAAGAACTGAAAATACTGGATAGCGCTACGGTTGCGCCTGGCGGCTTGGAAAACAGCACTTCGTGTCCAGCTTTCGCCGGAACTACAACAACAGACTTTTGAAATTGGCTCAGTGGTATAAAATTCACAACGTCCCAATGAAATAATAAAACCACAACTTATTGTGTGTGGTGGAGTCAAGTGCATATCCCGAATATTATATTTTGATCAACATGTCAATAAATGCTTGACTTTCAATCCAATGTCAACTATTAGCATCACTCTTTGTCTGGATTCGGATGGGAAAAAAGTATATATAACTCTTGAATTAGGAATGAATGATTAATTTTTAGCCAGGTTGAACATAAAGATATGAGTCAACAGGTACTGATACCATAGAAATAGCCGCTAATCATCCGTGCGAATCAAAAACTTTGGATCACTGCCTGTAAATTATGTAAGAAACTTCACTTCGGTAACATCTTTTCTGATCAAATTTGTTTTCTGCATATACAGAAAAATCAATTCTAACAGAATACTGCTTACTCGTTATTTTCTGTTTCTTATGTCTTAGCTATGTTCCCTGATTATCTTTTCAACAGATTTCGTGAACAGGTCAAAGGATGAAATGTTATGAAAAATGAAATATCCACACTTCGGAACATCGGAATCAGTGCTCATATTGATTCCGGGAAAACCACATTAACAGAGAGAATTCTTTTTTATACCAAACGAATTCATGCCATTCATGATGTTAAAGGCAAGGATGGTGTTGGAGCGACCATGGATTCGATGGAGCTTGAAAAAGAACGAGGGATCACCATTGCTTCAGCAGCGACCTTCTGTGAATGGAAAAACCATGACATCAACATTATCGATACACCAGGACATGTTGATTTTACGATTGAAGTGGAACGTTCTCTCCGTGTTCTGGATGGAGCAGTGCTTGTTCTTTGCGCTGTTGGAGGGGTACAATCCCAATCGATTACCGTTGACCAGCAGATGAAACGGTATAAAGTTCCATGCATCGCATTTGTGAATAAATTAGACCGAAACGGTGCGAATCCATTTCGTGTGATCGATCAACTTCGAGACAAACTTGGTCACAATCCAGTTGCCATGCAGATCCCGATCGGTCTGGAAGGAGATCTTGAAGGCGTTATTGATCTGGTCAACATGGAGGCCATTTATTTTGATGGAGACAATGGTGAAATTCTCCGCACCGGAGAGATCCCTGAAAGCTTGAGAGCTCAGGCAGCGGAAAAGAGAGAGGAGATGATTGACAAAGCTTCACTCTTTTCAGATGAATTGACAGAGGCGATTCTCGAAGAAAAGGATGTCTCTTCGAAATTGTTGCTTGGCGCCCTTCGAAAAGGAACCCTGTTACGTGCCATTACTCCTGTATTGATGGGATCTGCCTATAAAAACAAAGGTGTCCAACCCCTGCTGGATGCAGTAAACAATCTGCTCCCCTGCCCGGCTGATATTCAAAATGAAGCCCTTGATATGGATAAGGATGAAATTCCTGTCATTCTGTCAACGGATCCGAATAAACCGGATGTTGCATTGGCTTTTAAGCTTGAAGATGGTCAATATGGTCAGCTTACCTATATCCGCGTATATCAGGGAAAACTCTCAAAAGGTACCACAGTTGTAAATGTCCGAACCGGTAGAAAAATTAAAATTGGAAGACTTGTCCGGATGCATGCGAACCAGATGGAGGATATCGAGACAATCTCTGCGGGTTATATCGGTGCAATTTTTGGTGTGGATTGTGCCTCAGGAGATACATTTGTGAGCCCGGAAATCAATTATTCAATGACATCCATGTATGTTCCTGAACCGGTGATTTCCCTGGCCATTATTCCCGAAGACAACAAATCCCAGATCAATATGTCCAAAGCCCTGAACCGTTTTACAAAAGAAGATCCGACCTTCCGGAGTTATGTTAACGATGAAACCGGTGATACCATTATCGAAGGCATGGGGGAATTGCATCTTGAGGTATATGTTGAACGAATGCATCGGGAATATAATGCAAAAGTGTCAACCGGTCAGCCCAGGGTTGCATACCGGGAAACCATCACCAAAAGGTCTGAATTCAATTATACCCATAAAAAACAGACCGGTGGATCCGGCCAGTACGGACGCATTGCAGGATATATGGAGCCGTGTTTTGATGAAGAATTTATTTTTGAGAATAAAATTACTGGCGGATCCATACCAACACAGTATATACCTGCATGTGAAAAAGGATTCAGGCTATGTTTGAAGAAAGGGCCAAAGTTGGAATTTCCAGTTACCGGTGTGAAAGTCGCGATTACTGACGGTGCGTCACATTCGGTTGATTCATCGGATATGGCTTTCCAGGCAGCAGCCAGGGGTGCTTTTCTTGAGGGGTATAGCAAGGCAAATCCGGTTATTCATGAGCCGATTATGAAGGTTGCGGTGGAAACCCCAACAGAATTCCAGGGGCCCGTGATGGGATCTTTGAATCAGAGACGGGGCATAATCGAAGGTTCTCAGGAAGATGGCCCCATGAGTGTAATCGAAGCCCAGGTGCCTTTATCGGAAATGTTCGGGTACTCAACTGTCATTCGATCCCTGACACAAGGGAAGGCACAGTTTACAATGGAGTTTGCATTGTACAAACAAGTCCCCAAACCCATCGCGGAGGAACTGATCAAACAGAAGAACCAAGCAAAAGAAAAAAAATAAACAAGCAAAATAATCAATCGAAAACAATACAGGAGCAATAAAATGCAACATGCAAACCATATTGAAGTCAATCAACTGAAATGGCTTGGATACTCGACAGATAACATACTTCCTGATGGTGGTTTTGGCGCTGTTTCGGCTCGTGCCGGTGTTGGAAAAACATCCCTGCTGGTTCAGATTGCATTAAATTCCATGATCCGAAAACAGACTGTACTTCATATCAGCCTGGATTATCCGGTAAAAAAAATCAATCTTTGGTATAAAGAGATGTTTCAATTATTGGTTAAGGAGTTCAAGGTTGATCAGGAACGGGAGCTTTGGGAAACGATCCTGCCCTACCGATTCATTCTTACTTTAAAAGTGGATAAATTCAGTGTTCTGAGGCTTGAAGAAAGAGTAAAGGATCTGATCGAGCAAGACATATTTTCACCTCGCATGATCATCATTGACGGACTTCCTTTTGATGAATCGGTCAAAGATATTCTTCTCGAACTCAAGCCTCTTGTCAAGGATCTGAATGCCCATGTCTGGTTTACAGTAAGAACACATCGACATGAACAACCAGGCGCGGACCAGCTTCCGATCCAGATGACCAATGTAAAAGATATTTTCGATACCATTATTCAACTTCATCCAGATGGTGAACAGATCTGTATCCATAATTTAAAAGGCGGCTCAGGGGAATTGAATACCGCAAAGCTTGTGGTTGATCCTTCTACGATGCTGATTAAAAAAATGTAGGGCTTGCATTCACATTTCGTCTATCTGTGTGGAAGCATTTTTTTAAACTTTTATTATCTTTCTTGCTGTCGGGGTGGATGTTGTTTATTCGTAGGCTGGTTTGCCTTCTTTGAGTAACTTTATTCGTTCCAGAAAATCACCAACAGCCTGATACACTCTCTCACAGCCTTCACCCAGAATGATACCATGCCGCTTTAAATTAACGACCAGATATTCCTTTTGTTCAGAGCCAAGAAGCTGAAAAATTCTTCTGGACCCATCCGGATTTACCACAGGATCCCGGTTTGATTGGATAACAAGCGCCGGGATCTTGATATTTTCAAGTTTTCCCTCAACAGAATCCATCAGCCTTTCCAGTTCCAAGATACCTGCGACAGGATTCCGGGTATAATTGATATGGGGATTTTCAGGATTGTTGACGACAAATTCTTTTTTTGCAGATTCAAAACTGACCCTGTCCATCAACCAGTTCCAAAGGTTCACAGCAGGAACAAATCTGGCTGAAAAGTCCTGTAATTTTAATGGCGGAGAGATTGAAAAAACCCCATCTACATCCTCCACACGGGAACACAGGTCCAGGGCCAGACCCGCTCCAGTGGAAAAACCGCCAACCACAACATTTTTGCAATTGTTCCGCAGAATGGCATATCCCTCTTCAACAGATTCGACCCACTCCATATAGTTTCTTGTGGCAAGATCATCCGGCGAGGTACCATGTCCTTTCAACCTTGGCGCATATACACGGTATCCGATGTTGCTCAGATACTCGGCAAGCCCTCGCACCTCCAATGGTGCCGCCATATACCCGTGAATCAGCAAGACCCCGGTTTCCATGGATTTCCCTTTCAGAAAAATCGGCATCCCCACACTTTTTTCTTTGGACTCCCCTTCTACGGCAAAATGGGCATAATCCCTTTCAAAATCAAAAACAGCCTTTTCCACAAGATGTTTCACGATCAGATATTTAATCCTGATCAAAGGCTGACGGGCTATACTCATTAATGCTTCCTGATAAAAAGAAATGGGCTCCAGCTCATTGGCCATTACGGAAACCGGATTGCTGATCCGGATCTGATGAAATTCCGAACGATCTGAAAAATCCGGATCTTTGAGCATCATCCTTTCATTGGCTACGATCACTTTCTTTTCAACTGCAAGAGAGTAAAAATTACGATATTTTTGATAACGATCATCGGTCAACAGATGGATCTGATTTCCCATCAATCCATGGTGCCGGTATATTTCCTCTTTTCCGGGCTTCAAAATCATGGCAAGATACCCCCGCCGTCTGAAATCATGTTCATCAATCTCATTGGTGCTCAGATATTTCAGAAGTGTTGCAAAAATATGGTCATGATTCACGGTTGTCATGCTGTAAATGCTTGACATGTACCGTTCCATGACCTTTTGTACAGCAAGCTTCATCAATCTTTTGGAAGAAAGTGAATCATCAAAATTGATAGGTGAAATGTCATTGATATCTCTTTGAATCTTGGGACTTTTTAAATACTGCTGAATTCGGATGGGCTCTCCAAACCGCATATCCACATCCACACCGGTCAGAAGCATGGTACCTTCAATCATGATCTCTTCCAGCATCCGTTCGGAAAGATTATCCACAAATTTTTCCGCAAGCCGGCTCAACAGGTTTTCTTTTGCCCGTATGGGATAATAGGTCAGGTTTACCGGAACAATATATGTTTCAATATCAAGAACCGTTTCGACATCAGCGATTTGAAAAAGCTTGACCAATCGATCGGCTTCCTGTGGTGAATCTTTTATCATTCTTCGAAGCCGTTCCCGGTAAAAAGCAGTCCGCAGCGCAAGGGCTGCCGTCCCGGTGTGAGGCGGACGTTTGCCGTCCGGCGAGGACATGATGAACTCTCCTCTCTTTCTTCCCTTTCTCTCATATATTTTTTTGTTTTTTACCATCCTTCCTTCCGGGAAAATAACCCAGGATGCTTCTCCGGTTAACAGGCTTTTCACAATCAGCAGATCCCGATTGGGGTCCTTGGTGGAAACGGCTCCGACCTTATCAAGGTATTCACCCAGACCTCCTTGAAACAAGCTATAATCAGCCAGTGACCAAATGGGTTTTTCTGTTATTCTATTGATATGATAAGGAATAAAAATTGTTTCTATCCGTGTGAAATGATTGATTGCATAAATAATCGCCCCTTTTTTGGGAATATTTTTTTCACCGTGAATTCGAATCTGTGCTTTTGAAAGGCCGGATAAAGCCCGGATTGCATATTTACTGGTGCGATATGCGAAATTGTCCATCACCTACCCTCCATATTGAAAGGATTCGATTGTTTCCGGAATCAGATAAAGATTTTTCTCTATTTTGTTTAAAAATTGTAATAGAAAAAACAGCTTATGTCAAATCCGAATATGACATGCAAAAATTTCAAACCATTTATTAAAGCATCAAAAAAAAAACATTCTCTGCTTTGCCAGCTCTGGAATGAACCATGATTGATATTGACTTCTTCATGGATTACTTTTAAATTCTCACTGTTTTTCCAAAGCTGATGAAGCATAATTAAAATCCTGGAGGTTCGGATTGTATTCAAAAATTCTAATACTTCGATTTCCCAATACCGGTGTTTCAAAACCAACCGTCTGCTATTTATCCAAAGATTATGATCTTACATTTACAATCCTGAAAGCAACCATATTGCCCAGAAAAGAAGGTATTCTGGTAATCGAAGTTACCGGTGCCAAGAAGGACTTTAAAAGAGGAATGGCCTTTCTGAGGGATCAGGGGATTCAGGTTCAAAATGCTTCCCAGGAAGTGAACCGGGATACGGAGAAATGCGTCCATTGCGGGGCCTGTACTGCCGTGTGTCCAACCGGTGCATTGTCCGTGAAACGATCGGATCTGAGTATTGATTTCAATATCCAGAAATGCAGCGTATGTGAGTTGTGTGTCACTGCCTGCCCCACCCGGGCAATGAAGATTCAACCAACCTCTGAAGCTTTTTTTTAAATGAAACCAAGAATTGCGGTAGCTATCAGCGGGGGTATTGATTCCCTGACCACAGCCTTTCTGTTGAAACAGGAAGGCTATGAAGTAATGGGTATCCATTTTATCACCGGATTTGAAACAGAGTTGATGGATCAACCAGACCCGACAGCCCGATATTTGATCAATCCTTCTATACAAAAAAAAATCAAAACAATTGAGGATCAGCTCGGTATTTCTATCACCATTCTGGACTGCCGGAAAGAATTTCAGGAAAAAGTTATTCAATACTTCAATTCGTCATATTCAAAGGGACAGACACCCAATCCATGCATGGTCTGCAACCCTCAGATCAAATTTGGTGTACTCCTGGAATATGCGAAATCTGTCGGTGCCAGTCAACTTGCGACCGGTCATTATGCAAAAAAACAACTGTACCAGAATGGTGCTTCCCACTTGTTTAAAGGAGATGACCCACAAAAGGATCAATCCTATTTTCTTGCCTTTCTTTCGCAGGAACAGCTGGCTGATGCGTGTTTCCCATTAGGATCGATGCATAAATCCACGGTAAAAAAAATCGCAATTGAAAACGGATTACACCCTGTCACGGATAAAGAGAGTCAGGACATCTGCTTTATCCATGGAAAATCTTATATCGATTTTCTGCATAACCAGAACATTCTTTTGAAACCCGGCATCATCACTGACAAGAAGGGTACTATTCTGGGTGAGCATAAGGGGCTCCACTATTTTACAATTGGGCAGAGAAAGGGAATTAACTGTCCATCTTCAGCACCATATTATGTGTTACAACTGGATACAGAAAACAACAGAATCATCGTGGGGGAAAAACAGGATCTCTATTCGTCCAGCTGCATTGTGAAAGATGTCAACTGGATTATCAAACCATCATCCTTTCCGATCACTTGCAGCGTGAAAATCCGATATCAGCACAAACCAGCTCCGGCGACAATCGATACAGATGATACAAAACAATTCACAATTCGTTTCCAGACATCCCAGCTCTCGGTAACACCAGGACAAGGAGCTGTTTTCTACGACAAGAACGAGGTTATTGGCGGAGGATGGATAACCCAGGCCCTATGAATCAAAAGTACAAGTATAAAATCATCACCCTGGGCTGCAAAGTGAATCAATTTGAATCCGATGCAATCAGCCAGTTTCTGAAAGAATCTGAATGGCTGCCCATTCAGACAGATGAAGCAGTAGACATTATCATCATCAATACATGCACTGTAACACAAAAAGCCTCCATGCAATCCCGTCAGGCCATACGCCATGCAATACGATCCAATCCAGATGCAAGAATTGTGGTAACAGGCTGCTATGCGCAAAAGAGCGCAGAAGAGCTGAAACAGATTAAAGGAATCCATGATATTATCGGATCTGCTCTCAAGCACCGTATTCCCCAAGCGCTTCTTTCAACAGCCGGAAAACAAAGACCGGATTCACCCCTTGTGATTATCCCGGATATCAACCGGGAACAGATTTTCAAGCAGACCATGGTGGGTATCTCCGGTAACCGGACAAGGCCATTTTTGAAAATACAGGATGGATGCAATTCGTATTGCACCTATTGTATTGTTCCCTATACACGGGGACGGAGCAGGAGCATGCCTGCGGATGATATCCTTCAGAAGATCGAACTTTTTTCATCAGCAGGATACAAGGAGGTTGTCCTTACCGGAATTCACTTAGGGTGCTATGGAAAAGATTTTCCAACCGGAAGAAATTCCCTGTATAAACTTCTTAAAATGATTGATGACAGGAGTTCAATAGAACGGGTACGCCTCTCTTCCATAGAACCTCATGAGCTAACGGCAGATATCATTAAACTGGTTGCCTCCTCCACAAGGCTTTGTAACCATTTTCACATTCCTCTTCAAAGCGGAGATGATACAATCCTGAAAAAAATGAGACGCCCATATACAGGCGAACAATTCAGCAGCCTGATCTCCCTCATATATCAAAAAATTCCCGAAGCTTCCATCGGGGTTGATATTCTCATCGGTTTTCCAGGTGAAAACCAGAGTGCTTTTAAAAATACATATGACCTTGTCCAGGAGCTTCCGATCTCCTATCTGCATGTTTTCCCCTATTCGGCAAGACAAGGGACACCTGCAGCCCAATATCCAAATCCGGTTTCCCAGCCGACGATTAAAGAAAGGTGTCAAAAAATGAGGGAACTGGGAATACAGAAAAAAAACCTGTTTTTACAAAAATCCATTGGCAGAATCGTGGATGTCCTGGTTGAAGAAACCAGAGATAAGAAAACCAGCCTGTTAAAAGGAATGACATCCAATTACATAACGGTTCTATTTGAAGGACCAAATTCATTGAAAAAAAAAATAATCAAAACAAAAATTATCGAACAGATTGATTCAACGGCAATGCTGGGTTCAGTGGAATAATTATGAATTCGTTTTCTATTCATAAACATGCTCAACAAATCAGAATCGAATAGAAATACCCTATATCCCCCTTTCCTTTCGAATCATTTCATAGGCTTCCTGAATCTCACGAAATTTGTCATTCGCAAATTTATTGAACTCCTCCGGCAGTCCTTTGGATATAATCTTGTCCGGATGGTACTCAAAGGCCAATTTTCGATACTGTTTTTTGATCTGCTCATTGGAATCTTTCTTTTCACTATTTAAAGTCGCATAATATTTTTCAAAATTATCTATATATCTGGATTTTATACGCTTATAGGTATCCGGATGAAAACGGAAAATTTTTACTGCTTCCAGGATGAGCATTTCTTCCTGCTGACCCATCTGACCATCTGCCACAGAAACCCGCAACAGGATATCAATCATCAATTCAAGAAACTGCGGCTGTGTCTGAAACTGTTTGAAAAACTGGGCTGCAAATTCGCTGAATGGTTCCGGAGACTGGATTGCAGCATTGAAAATCCGAATGGCAATATTCTGGCCCTGTGCATCCAGATTGAAATCTTTTACCATAACTGCCTGGATGGAATCGATTTCTTCTTCTGATATCTGTCCATCCACCTTAGCAAGCTTGGCAAGCATTGAGAATGCTGCCACAAAAAAAGTAAGCTGCGATGTTTCTCCTGATGACAATAAACGGTTTCCGCCGGAAAGATACTGATCTTCACTGGTATCGAATGCATGCCCGAACGTTGCACCGGCAACTGCACCCAG
>PNOB01000149.1 GCA_013824585.1 Desulfobacterium sp.
CAATTTCAAAAGTCTGTTGTTGTAGTTCCGGCGAAAGCTGGAATCCAGTATTTTCAGTTCTTTTCTGGACATCGGCTTTCGCCGGTGTGACGCTTTTTAATCGTTTTGAAATTGGCTCAATAAATTTAATAAATGGTATGGAATACATCAATGAAACAATTGAAAATAGCACTTGTGGAAACGGTTTCAGGCCTGACACATGTCTATAGCCGGACCTATCTTCCACGCGTTGGAATTGCAACACTCGGAGCAATTCTTAAAAACATCGGATACCATTGTGATGTGTGGATCAAACCTTTATCCGACGATGAACGGAAAAAACTGATTGAATATGACATTGTCGGAGTCGGCTCACTGTCCAGCACCATAGCAGATGCTTATGCGCTGTCCGATGATCTCCGGAAAAACGGAATACCCGTAATTATGGGGGGGCCTCATGTGACATTTATGCCGGATGAGGCGCTGGATCACTGTGACTATGTTGTTATGGGTGAAGGAGAGAATGTACTTCCTGCCTTACTAAAAAGTATCGAAAACAAAGAGTCACCAAACGGGCTGAAGGGAATTGCTTACAGGAAATCAGACGGTTCCTTCCAAAAGGGGGACAAAGCAGAGCTTGTGAACTATGCGTCTCTTCCATCACCTGATTTTCTGCTTTCACCGCAAATATCAAAAGAAACGATCCCTCCGATTATCGTAACGTCCCGGGGTTGTCCTCATGACTGTTCATTTTGCAGTGTTACAGCTCTTTTTGGAAGAAAATATCGTTTTAAAAACAATGAACAGGTTATTGCCGAACTTCGTCCCATTCAACACAAAAGCGTTTGTTTTGGTGACGATAATTTTTGCGCAAATCCTGTGCGTACAAAGGCCCTTCTTCGAGAGATGATCAAACAGAATGCGGTTCCCCTGCGATGGTCCGGTCAGATGTGTGTCAATGCAGCTTCAGACAAGGAGCTTCTTGAGTTGATGCAGGAAACACGGTGCAGGATTATGTATGTTGGGGTTGAATCCGTAAACCCGGAAACATTGAAAAAATATGGAAAAGTTCACAATGTGGATGCTGTAAGGCAGTGTGTTGAAAACCTTCACAAGCATGATATCGGCATCCATGGAATGTTTGTTGTTGACAGCAATGACGAACCGGATGCAGCCACCAAGATAGTTGATTATGCTATTGCTGTGGACATGGACACAATACAGGTCTTTTCCCTGACCCCGTTTCCTGGGACCCGGGCGTTTGAGGAAAATAAAGACAACATTATCCATACCCAATGGACCAAATATGACGGATTGCATGTGGTTGTCAGACCCAGCAAATGTTCCGCTCTCACCATGCAGCAAGCCATTGTTGCTGAAATGAAACGATTCTATAGTCTGAAACGAGCATTTACTGCCTACAGGAAAAATCGTGGCTGGCGTTTGAAATATCGTTTTGGAGGAAACTATCTGGTACGACAATGGATCAGGGAAAATGCCGAATATATGGATAACCTGAAAACAGGCAGCTTTTCATTCAAATGAATACTTCATTCCGGCTCTTCGCTGGCATGACGGGATGACCGGCTTAATATTTACAAAAGACAAAACCCTGATCCTGTTGTCCGCTGCTTTCTTTCAGGATATGTTTTGGAAGATATTCCATCCAGTTATTGTAATTTCTTTGTCTGATAATGAGAACAACCCTGCCTTGATTTTGTGAAACCAGCTCCGCAAAATCTTTAAAATCAAGCAGCCGGTGCCTGGCATCGGGTTGTTTGAATCCGTACTCCAGCTCGCCTCCATCATTAAGCTGATACAGATCATTCCGTTTATAGTACCAGCAAACTATTTGAATTGCACCTGAATCAGAAACGATAATACTGTCCTTTTCAATTCTATATTTGTGGCGAAGGAGAAACTCGCCAGGAGAGTTAACAGCCAGTGTTAAATCCGGAACCAGAAAATTGGCTGAAATAAGGAAAAATAAAGGAGATAATGTATAGAGTATAAACTTATTCTGGTAATGTCTGGATTTTACCGATGCAAGGAGAAGAACGATATAAGCAGAAAGTCCGGCAATAAACAAAACCGTTTTCCAGATGCTGGAATAAACTGAGAAACCATTCCATGTAAAGGTTTGAATCAAAATAAAGGTCAACATCACACCGCTCCAGATGGCTGCTAATATGATAGCTCCCCGGTTAAATGACTTGTGATTATCCGTCATAAAATAGGTTTGCAGTCCTTTTGCAAAAAGTATGGCGAGTGGTGGAAAACAGGGAAGAATGTAGGTTACCAGCTTTCCGGAAGAAGCTGAGAAAAAAAGAAAAGGAAATACCAGCCAGCACAATACAAAACGCATGAATGAGGATTGAAACTCTTTTCTGCTTAAACTTTTCAGGGCTGCCGGCCCCACAAAGGTCCATGGAATCGCTGCTAAAGGCAGCACAATAAAAAAGTATATCGGGGAAGCTTTGTGCTGGGCATTGTCAGCTAAAAACCTTTTGATATGTTCATGCCAGAAGAAAAAATTCCAGAAATCCGGCTCCTGCTGATGAATCAGAATGGACCAAGGCAGCATCACCAATATAATCGCCAGAAGAGGCATCCAGATAATCCTGAAAAGCTCTTTCCACTTTCCTTCCCAGAGCATAAAAGGGATCAGAATTGACGCCGGAACCGCAATAGCAAGAAACCCCTTGGTCATGCAGGCCAGACCCAGAAATATCCCGAATAGAAAAAGCCTCCCATGGAACTTCCTTCTTTCATTCCTCACCTCCCAGGCAAACAGAAAAAGACCCATAGCCCCAGTCAGAAACATGGAAACCATGCCGTCCAATAAGCTGAAAACACCCAGACAAACTACCTCAAGAAAAGTCAGAAAAATTGCCGAAGCCATAAAAGCGAGAAATCTGTCTTTTGTGTACCTCCGTACAAGAAAAAAGACAATCAGGGCTGATATTCCTGCTGAAAGTGCGGATGAAAAACGAACGGCAAAATTGTTTTCACCAAATGCTTTTAAGGATAGAGCGTTCAGCCAGTAACCCATTACAGGTTTTTCAAAATACCGAAGATCATTCAGCCTGGGAGACACATAATTTCCGGATGCAACCATCTCCCGGGAAATTTCACCGTAACGGGTTTCATCCGGTGCTGACAGAGGACGGACACCCAACGGGAAGATGTACAGAACTGTAAAAACAATAAACAACAACAGCGAGTCATGGAAATAATTCTTTTGAATCATCTCTTCTCCTGTATGGAAATCCACCCCTCACGTCCAGCAAGGGAACCTTTGCTCATTTTACAAATTTCAACCGGCAGATTCTGACAGAGAAGGCTTCCCAGGGGAAGAACCTCTACCCCCATGGCATCTGTCTGACTTAAAAAATCATCAAAGAGTTGTGCCTTGCCAATCCCTTCCACTTCCGCATGTATGGCCAGAACATTCAATTGATCAGGAACAAGAAGTGACAACAGGTGATCATTGTAATTTTGATCTGTAATCCCTTTGCTGCCGATTATTTCATCATAAGTGGGCAGTGTAACCGGAATCTGAATCTGTTCGATTATTTTCATGTTGACAGTCGGATAATAAAGGGATTCACCTCGGCAGTCGCTGTTGTACTTGAAAGGAAATTGTTTTTTTGCTTGTAATACAGAATCCGTGCATTTCCATGCAGGTGCGGCAGAGGCTACTGGTGAAAAACCTGTGATCTCTTCCAGCAGTTGACTGCCCTGATTCAGCCAGATCATGATCTGTTCATATTCTACTTCATCAATATAAGCTTGCCAGCTATAGTGGTCCCAGGCATGCAGACCAATCTCATGACCGTCACCGGCTGTAACCTTGATGATGTTCGCCAGCCTTTTTCCGATGACAGGGCCAGGCCACAGCGTTCCTTTGAGAAGTATATCCCATTCATAAAGTCCCGGAGCATTGGATCTGATCATCTTGAATAAAAAGGACGGCTTGAGCAGCCTGAACAGATGACGTCCCATATTATCAGGGCCGACAGAGAAAAAAAAGATGCCTTGATGGCATGATCCTTTAATATTTTCTGAAGCCGGGGTACTCCTTTGGCTGTCCCACGAAAGGTGTCCACATCCACTCTAAGGCCCAGTTTCATTATTTCTCCATACCTGTTTGCTGCTTCTAACTCCGATTTGCTTTCATGTTGACACTATAATATGGTCACACAAAGGGCAGGCACAGGGGCCTGCCCCTACGAATCATGTCATCTTGATTGCAAAATGGAATAATAAGGGCGCTATTTTGAAAAAAACTATACAGTATGAATATTGCGGAAAGATTTCGGTTACATTACATTTATGAAATATTGAGCCAATTTCAAAACGATTAAAAAGCATCACACCAGCGAAACAGAGGATCATGAGCCTCACTCACATCAACAACGAACTGAGATACGTACCACCCCTTCGAATCTCAATCCCTTTTTCTTTTTTCTCTTGTTTCAGGTGCAAGACAAGCTGGATGCCGGGAATTCCATACCGATGATGGAAATTCATCAGCGCTCTGCCTGGATTGGAATCTGATCGTTTCGCCTCAATCAACAACTCAGGGGAGTTATCTTTTACCAGACAAAAATCGACTTCCGCTCCATCTTTGGTTCTTACATAGTGCAAAGCGTAAGGCTGCCCCTGATAGTCAACCTTTGCATACACATGTTTCAACAGGCAGAGAGCAACCAGGTTTTCAAATTTGACGCCTTCATCCCCTTGAACAAGCCCTGTATCGAAAAAATAAATTTTCGGTTCTTTAAGAATGGAGCGGGCAATATTTTTGGAAAACGGCGTTACTTTGAAAATGATATATAAGGATTCAAGGATCTGAATATATTTTTTGACAGTATTGGGGGCGATCTGAACATCTTGTGCAATGGATGTGTAAGAAACCGGAGAACCAATCCTGGAACGTAGCAGGTCCAGAATCATCTGCATGGATTTAAAATCATGTATTTTTTCAAAGTCGAGAATGTCAGTGCGTATCAGTCCGTCAATATACTGCATCCGCCAACGATCCGCATCAATACGATCTTTCGCCAGAAATGGCTCAGGAAAACCACCACAATCCAGAAATTTATCGAATTCAACGCGTTCATTCAGATGAAACAGCTCGGCTGGTGAAAAAGGCAGCAACCTGTGCCTGAAAAACCTTCCGGCAAGGGAATCCCCGCTCTGACGCAAAACCTCAAGCCTATCGCTACCCGTCACCAGAATCATCATATGCTCGGGCTTGGTGTCATACACTCCTTTGAGATAGTTCTTCCAACCCTTCATTTTATGGAGTTCATCCAGAATCAGGAGTTGTGTTTTATCCAGCCAGGCCTCGTTTTTGATGATTTTCCGATCCTCGGAACTGTCATAATTCAAATAAAGGCTCTCCGGAAAGGATTTGGCAATCTGCCTGGCCAGCCAGGTTTTTCCCACCTGTCTCGGCCCGGTCAGAAATACCATTTTCTTCTTAAGATCATTGATAATATATTGCTCTTGTAGACGTCTCATGAACCACCCTGTACCCATATTATTGCGGCCATTCTGCATTAATTTGCAGAAAAGTCAAGGCTATTCAGCATTCTGATGCAGAATAGTCGAGACCTTTTCCGGAGAGATGCTCCGGATGCATTCACAATCAGCAGAATCACGGCAGTCTTCACAATATTGATCCTTGACAAGGATATGCACGTCTTTTCCCAGAGGCGCCCACCTTCCCGGATGGATCGGCTTCATGGGTGCGAAAAGGCCGACCGCTTTTTTCCCCAAAGCAGCAGCAATATGTAGCGGCCCGGTGCTTGCGGCAACTAGCCCGTCTGTAATCGAGATAAAAGCGATGAGCTGATTCAGATCGAATTTCCCGGTCAGATCCGTTGCTTTTGAATGAATCCGGCCCAGAAAATCTTTCATCTGCTCCCCTTCCGCACGGGTACCGGTAATAAAAATCTTGAATCGAACTGCCGGAAGCAGCTTCACAAGCTTTTCAAAGTTGGATACCCCCCACTCGCGCGCACTGCCCTGGGATTTTGGATGCAGAATGAGATTGAACCGGTGCGGATCAATGAGGGAACGGATCTTTTCAGAAGGAACCGGCAGGTTTGAAAACCCGAAATATGGATGAATCCCGGAAAGAGCCGGAATATCATGTATGCCCAATGGAGACAACAGTTTGAAATTCAACTGAGCCTCATGCAGTTCAGACCTTCTCCTGGAAAAGTGGATCTTTCGATTGCAGGTCCACCAGTGAAAAAAGCGGTGTGAAGTTCCGGCACGATTCGGAATACCTGCTTTCCGGGTCAATCCGGCAATCTCACGGTTGGGGAAAATATGGATGATCCAGTCTGCATGCATGCCTTGAAAAGCAGCCACCTGCTCTGCACGGCTCTTTTGTTTCAACTCATCCCAATTGATAAAACAATCGATATGACCGGATAACCGAACAACTGCCTGTGTGTAGGTGTTTCCGATAAAACTGATCCGGGTCCGGGGGAATTTCTGTTTCAAGTATCCGGCCACCGGCAGGGTCAGGATCACATCTCCGATGCTGTCGGTCCGGCTCAACAGGATATGTTTCGGGTCTGTTTCCATTATGGTTTAGGCTGATCCTTGAATCGGTTGTGAACCCAGAACCACTGATCCGGATGGTTTCGTATAAATGTCTCAATCGCCTGATTGTACTTCTGCGTATTTAGGACAACATCCTTTTCCTTGTCTCCTGTTTTAATCAGGGGAATCTCTTCCCCGATCTCCACATGAAATTTTTCCCCTTCCTGGTACAGAAAGACCGGCAATACCGGCGCTTCATATTTCAGGGCAGCCAGAGACAATCCCATGCTGGTGGAGGCAGGTTTACCCAGAAAATCAGCAAACACGCCGGCGGTGTATCCTGCATTCTGATCCAGCACAATCCCGACGCACTCTTTCCGGTCCAGCGTTCTGACAATTTTCCGCATGGATTTTTTTTTGGTAACCATCTCCACGCCAAACCGAACGCGGTATTCATACAGATACCGGTCGGCTGGTTTGAAATTGAGCGGACGGTAGACAACAAGTGACGGATATCCAACCAGCCTTACAATTGATGGAAGCAGTTCCCAGTTTCCGGAATGAGCTGTTAGAAACAGAACACCCTTTCTCCGGTTAAAAGCTGTTTTCAGGTTGGACAGGCCGTGTATCTGAAACAGTTTTTTATAGCTTTCTTCATCCATCCGGTATGTCCAGGCGATTTCAAAGGGTATCCGGGCAAGATTCTGAAAAACTCTTTTTGCCAGTCTCCGGATTTCCAGTTCACTTTTTTCTTTTCCAAATGCCTGGTGTAAATTGAGGAGTGCCATCTTCCGGTGCCGTTTATCCACAGCAAACCAGATCCGCCCGATGGTATCCCCACAGGCCATCCGCCAGCTCCCGGGCATCAGACCAAAAAACAGAAACAGTGTTTTAATGGCATTGTAATAAAAAATATCCAACCTGTTCATCATGATATCGCTGCCACTACCTTTCCTTCTTGTATAATGCAGACAGATTGCTAGGCTTGTCCGAGCCCAGAACATCCAGCTCAAACTGTTTTGCTTCCTTAATAAAGGATGCATAGGAAGAACTCACGGCAATGATAAACCCCTGGGTGCCGTCCAGAAACCCTCGCCGGTACAGATAGGTTTCAATAAACTTGCTCACTGGTTTCAGCAGAAGCCTCCACAGTCGGTATTTTTTCCCCTTGTTGTATCGAACCAGTGCGGCAATGCTTGAAAAATGATTAATTGTATTCACCTGGTCGGACAGATCTCTTGCCGTATAATGAATCAGGTCACCTTTGATTGTTTTGCCTCTGCCCTTCAGGATGATCCGGTCATGGGGATTTTCCCCGCCCCAGTACGCCCTGCCTTTTCGAACCAGCCGGTATCTCCTGTTGGGATACCATCCGCCATGACGGATATAGGTGTGCATGTGGTACGTTAGCCTGGGAAACTTGACACCTGCAATCTTTGGTTTTGGATTGCCGGATAGAAACTGGATAATGGACTGCCTCAGCTCAGGACTGACCCTTTCATCTGCGTCGATGCTTAATATCCATTCAGAGGAACACATTTCCAGTGCCCGGTTTTTCTGCTGGATGTGACCATCAAACGGATGCTGAAAAAATAAAACCTTTGAATTTTTCCGGCAGATGGATTCTGTGTTGTCCGTGCTGAACGAATCCAGCACAATAATCTCATCCACAAAATCCGTAACAGAATTCAAACATTCTTCTATGTTTCTCTCTTCATTGAATGTGATGATAGCTGCGGAAAGTGTTGTTTGGTGAATCATGGCTTGCCTTTATCTTAAATGTTGGCATTTTGTCATTATTTTAAAAACAGATTAAAATACAACCATTTTAATCAGCATTCTCCAAGATGAGATCCATTGCCAGGGTAACTTCGTTTGAAAAACTTAGTCACCCTAAATCAATTGTATTTGACCGTTGTTTTTATGATAATATGAAGGTAATGTAAATGCCTTTATTAGTATGAAGATAACCTCTGATGGTTTCTTATTTTCCAATGGATAACATCCAAATGAACGAAAGGGCCAAACGTGCGCGTTCTCTGCATTACAGACCATAGTGACCGTCCGGAAGCGGAAACCTTTATCGGGCTGAAAAAACAAGGGGTGGACATTGTCGTCATGTGCCCCTCCTCTGCTCCCCACTTTAACCGGTTGCTGCAGGCGGATGTTCCGGTATTGGATGTAAAACTGAAATCAAAGCTGGACTGGAAAGCCATTAAAATGATCCGGGGCCTGCTGGTGGACCGGGATATTCAAATCCTGCATCTTTTTACTAATAATGCAATTACAAACAGCTTGCTGGCATCCAGAAACCTGCCGGTGAAAATCATTGCGTACCGGGGAATTGTATCCAACATCAGTTTTCTGAACCCCGCCTCCTGGATGACCCATCTGAATCCAAGGGTGGATCATATCGTCTGCGTTGCAGAAAAGGTACGGGAGTATTTTCTGAATTTGAGACTGCTCTGGCTGCGCGTTCCGGATTCCAAACCCATCACCATCTATAAAGGTCACAGCCTTGACTGGTATCAGAACAAACCTGCTGATCTGTCGGAATTCGGCATTCCTAAAAATGCTTTTTCCGTATGCTGCATTGCAAACTACCGGCCCCGCAAAGGAATTCATGTGCTGATTGAGTCAGGCCGATATCTACCAGCAGATGCCGATATCCATTTCCTGCTGGTGGGAGAGATGAACTCCTCCAGAATCATGAGGCAGATCCAAAAAAGTCAGATCCGGGAAAAGATACACCTGCTTGGATATCGGAAAAATGCGCCGGAAATTTCAGCCGCATGTGATGTCGCAGTCCTTCCAGCACTCAGAAGAGAGGGCCTGCCAAAAGTCATTATCGAGGCCATGGCTTACGGAGTTACGCCGATCGTAACCAATTCAGGGGGAAGCCCGGAACTTATCGAGGACGGAAAAAGCGGAATCATTGTTCCACCCAACAATGCCAGAGCAATCGCAGACCAGATTACCCGGTTATACAGGAATCCTTTGCTGTGCAAAGAAATCGGCGCCAACGCAAAAGACCGGATTGCCCGCTCATTCCGGATTGAAGATACGATAAAACAAACACACGCATTATACAAAAAAATGATCTCTAAATAGGGGATTGAATCTTAATTATCCGATATGATGTGTGGTAAGCTTTACAAAAGGAGTATTGGTGATGTTGAAAAGGATGTTGGTTTCACTGGTTCATTTACGGCATGATTCATGGATTCAGGCAGGCAAGGTGACGCTTCTGGCGTTTTATTTTTTGATGATGCTTTCCTCTTTTTGCTTTGCATCTGAAAATGGGGCTGTCCCGGCAATTTTTGGTATCCGGTTTGAATTTATCATTTTTACCTTTACATTGTTGGGCGTGGCGATCTTCCACCGCCACACCATGTATGTTGCACTGGCAGGGCTTGCTGCTGTTCTTTTATTCAAGCTTTTCTATGTGGACAGTTTTTCCTTGATGCATCATATCCTCGGACATGGTCATGAAGAGGGGGAGTGGCGGACTTTACTGAATCTTCTCGGACTCCTGTTCGGGTTCGCCATTCTGGCAAAGCATTTTGAAGAATCCAATGTTCCTGAAATCCTGCCGAATTTTTTACCGGAGGGATGGAAAGGCGGCTTTGTTCTGCTTACG
>PNOB01000150.1 GCA_013824585.1 Desulfobacterium sp.
AAAATGCCTTTTTTTTCATACAATAGAAAGGCCGGTCAGATAATGGCCTTTGAATCGTCCCTGGTCGATTTTGTTAAAATATTTGATTTTTGTGTTACAGCTTTTTATTGGCCTGGATGCATCCGAACTGCGAAATGTCATCTCATACACGTCCCCGACATCGAACTGTTGAACAAGTTCGGAATCTTCTTTTACCAGCACAAACATAGAGGTTCGTGTATTTCCCCAGACCTTGAATTGATAGATTCGGTCCAGACGGCTTACATAGACTTCAACACTTTTCAGGCCGTCAAGATATGCCTCGGTTGTATTGATTTGTTCCATGATGTCCTCATCGTTTATTCTGTGCTATAAAATGAAAAATATTGTGTGTCAAGAAAAAAGATACACAATATATTGTTATTGAGTTACAAATTGTAATGAGAACCCATCGGTGGTCATGGACACACAACCGTTTTCATCGGTTCGATAAATATGACACCCCAAAGCATTGTATCGATCCAGCGCAGCTTGATGCGGCATCCCAAATCTGTTTTTCCATCCAGATGAGATTATTGCGTATTCTGGTTTAACAGCGCTGAGAAATGGTTCTGAGCTGGAAGTGCGGCTGCCATGATGGGGGGCGAGGAGTACCGTACTTCGCAGGTTATGGCCATGGAGTTGTACTAACTTTTTCTCACCCTTTGCCACAAGATCACCTGGAAACAGAAAGGATCGGTTTTTATATGTAACTTTCATCACGAGGGAATTATTGTTGAGATCTCCTGACTTTTCGCCGGAAAACAAAAAGCTTTTTTGCGGATACAGGATCTGGATTTCAACGCCGTTGATGATCTGGGAGGTTGGAAGCTCCTGAAAGCATGGATGGTGTATTTTTTTTTCTGAAATGATTTTCTGAAGTTCAAGAAAGGACTGGGAGTTTGATTTTTCATTGGTTGACCAGAAGTTTTGTACGTTAAAATGTTGGGCAATAAAGATTAGTCCGTTCATATGGTCGCTGTTTGGATGGGTGAGAACAATCGTATCAATGGTTACTATTTTTTTCCCCCATAAAAACGGCGCGACAACACTGGCTCCCATATCAAAAGACTTGTTATCGGAAAAACCTCCGCCATCAATCAGGATAGTATATCCATTGGGTATTTCCAGCAACGCAGCATTTCCCTGCCCAACATCCAGTATGTGAATTCGAAGATCATCATGAAAAAATCGGATATTCACCCAATAAATCACATCAGCCAATAAGAGGATAGATATGATTCCGGCAAGCACTTGAATTGTTTTTTTCCCGGTAAAGGGATCTGAACGCATGGGCTGCTTGATCAGATTGAGGACGCACCAAAAGAGAGCATAGAAACAGATAATTTCAAACAGATTGGGTGTGATGGTTTTGATCGCTGAAAATGGCAGATCGGCCAGAATGTGGATGATTTCTATGGACCAGGAAAGAATGAAACCGCAAAATTGAATACATACAGAGGATAGAGCAGGGCATGCGGGTAAAATGATGATGGATAAAAATTCCAGAGGCAGTACGATCAGATCAATGGCAGGAACTGCGATCAGGTTACCGATTATTCCGATCAGGGAAATCTGATTGAAATAATAAAGAACAATCGGCATGGTCCCCAGGGTTGCAAAAAAAGATACCATGAAAAGCAGAAAGATTTTCTGCAGAAAAGTTTGCCATCGATTCCGCGGTTCATGATTTGTTAATTCCATTTTTGATAGTCCATAAACAATCGACAGCACGGCTGCGAATGAAAGCTGAAATGAAATGGAAAAAAGTGAAGGAGGGAAAACGATAAGAATTAGGAGTGCTGCAATGGAGATCGTGTTGATCATATCATGTTCTTTTTCCATGGGGAATGTCAGAAGGAAAGTGATAACCATGATAACAGCCCGCTGTGTGGAAGGAGCCATCCCGGCAAGAACTCCATAAAAAAGGACGGGGAAAATGGACAATAATGCAGCTATCTTTTGAACACGGGCTTTCCAGAGCAGAAGGGTGAAACAGGAAAGAATTGTTGAGAGCAGCAGGAATGAATTGGATGCAATAATGCCGATATGCAATCCAGATACGTCAAGGATATGCCTCACTCCACTTCGGTTAAACGATTCCAGCAGAGAATCGGAAATACCGGAACAGTTTCCCAGAATGAGTGCTTTGAGTATCTGCCGAGGCTCTCCGTAACTGGATTGATCAATATGGTTTGAGATTTTTTCCCGCAAGGATTCAATAAAAAGCAGTGTTCCGGATATTTGATTCCGTTCAAGGATTTGCAGTTGGTCCCCCTGGGCATGGACACTTGCCTGAATTCCTTTAAAAACCATGAATCTCTTGTAATCAAATCCTCCGGGGTTGTTGAAATTCCGGATGGGACGAATTTTGCCTTTCAGCGCAACGCGATCTCCTGTTCGAATGGATGGAATTAGACCGGAGAGGGTGACACGGAGTTTCCCCAGAACCTGGATTTTATTTTTTCCATAGCCGATTGTTTCCGTTTCCAGGATGAATTGTAACCGGTGGTGTTTTGAAATAGGTGTTTCTTGAATGGTTCCTGTGATGATTTTTTTATCGCTGTCTGCATGATGAAGCACATGATTGGATGGAAGATTCTGATTGTTCCATGGTTGAATCAGGAGGTGCCCAAGACAGAAAAACAGAAGGAAAGGCTGAAAATAGGAAGGTTGTTTCCGGATGACTAGAAGGGATATCCAGCAGGTGGAAAGAATGGCGATAGTGGAAAAAAACAGGATTTTCCCCGGCCAGGTATTACCAGAGAGAATTCCGAAAATCAGTGCAATCAAAAGTGGAATGACAGGACGATTCCATGAGTCTGACCCGGAAAAACCTGTAAATGATATGATTCTCGGCAGTTTCAACTTGTGTTTTAGTGAATACGCTCTATGTCGGCACCCAGTTTCTGGAATTTCTTTTCAATTGCTTCATATCCCCGGTCAAGATGATAGATCCGGTTGACTTCTGTTGTTCCCTGTGCGACCAGACCAGCGAGAATCAGGGAGGCACTTGCGCGAAGATCCGTTGCCATTACCGGTGCTCCGGAAAGGTAAGGGACACCTTTGATCATGGCTGCATTGCCGGAAACGGTGATATCGGCGCCCAATCGTCTGAGCTCACTCACATGAATAAAGCGATTCTCAAAAATGGTTTCCGATATGATACTGAGGCCACCGGCGATGGCCATGAGAACCATGAATTGTGCCTGCATGTCCGTTGGGAATCCTGGGTAGGGAAGGGTTTTAATGTCAATGGATTGGATTGTTTCAGATCCCTTTATAAAAATATTTTTATCCTTTATAAACACTTCTGCTCCGGTTTGGCGAAGCTTGTGTATAACCCCGGTTACATGGTCAGGTTCACAGTCCTTGATTTCAATACTGCCCTTTGTTAATGCAGCGGCAACCATGAATGTTCCGGTTTCGATTCGATCCGGGATTATGGAAACATGAACAGGGTAAAGTGTTTTTACACCCTGGATGGTAAGGATTGATGTTCCGGCTCCTTTGATTTTTGATCCCATCTGATTCAGGACATCAATCAGGGCAACGACTTCAGGTTCTCTTGCTGCATTTCTTAAAACAGTAGTCCCCTCTGCAAGAACGGCTGCCATAAGCAGATTTTCCGTTCCGGTAACCGAGGGTATGTCAAAAAAGATTTCATTTCCAACCAGGGTTTTTGCAGAAGCATCCACGTATCCGTGATCCAGGTCAATATCCGCGCCCAGCAAAGCCAATCCTTTTAAGTGGAAATTGATGGGTCTCGCACCAATGGCACAACCACCCGGTAATGAAACCCGTGCTTTTTTCAGTCTGGCAACAAGCGGGCAGAGTACCAGAATGGAGGCCCTCATTTTTCTTACCAGATCATATGGGGCTTCATGGTTTGAGAGACCTGCGGCATTGATTCTTACGGTATGGCCATCTGTTTCCACCTCAGCACCGAGATGGGTCAGAAGTTGTTTGATACTTTCAATGTCCCGAAGATGCGGCACATTATCATAAGTGCACCACCCATCAGTCAACAGGGAAGAAACCAGAATGGGAAGGGCTGCATTTTTGGCCCCTCCAATTCGAACACTTCCGGCTAATGCCTTACCGCCGTGAATAACAATTTTATCCATTTTATACCTCTTTTTTATCGATAGCAGCCTTTATAATACAGTAGGCCATGCCAATGCCGAGAATAGAGACTGCATACCACAGACCTCCCATGAACACGACATGTTCAATATCCCAAACCCATTCAAAGCTGATAAAGGGAAACATGCTTTCCTCCTAAAAAAATATCCGGATACGGCAAAAAGATTCACCTCATTGAAATCTTAATGAGACTCAATCGGGTTGAGTTCTTTTTCCTGAGGAAATATTGGCAGATATCGATAGGATATCATCACCAGAATGACGCCGTAGGCAACCGGCAGGATGGTTGTCGCAATCTCCTGCCAGCTAGGATAGTAAAGAGCCCAGTCTTCAAAAGGCAATACCGGTATGGCCATAACCTGAAGCACCATCACCCACCTGTTGATACAAACACCTAAACAGGCAAGGATGACGGCTGCCCATAACAGTGATGCGCTGTTCCGTCCTTTTTTGGTGAGCAGGATCAGTGCTGGAAAGATTCCTCCCACAACGATTTCAGCCACCAGAATCCAAAGTCCGTAAAACATATTGTCATCATAGAAATCCATGAGAGTTTGGCCTTTTGATTGAACCGTAACCACAGCCCAGTACCATGTGTCAATGATTTTTGCGAAAATATAGGTAAAGATCATCCAGCCGGAGATTTTTGCAAGGAGGTCGATGACATTATCCTTTACGAGTTTTTTTCCGGTGATTTTCTCCAGCAATTTGATTAAAAAGATTGTAAAACAGGGGCCATACGCTGCGGCTGACCAGGTAAAAAGAAAAAAGGTCCACGGCCACACAAGCAACCCTTCACGATAGGCAAATGGCCGTCCAAACAGAACACCGGCAATTCCGCCCAGGGAACCCTGATGGAAGAAGGATAGAAATGCCCCGGTGGCAGCAAAGACAGCCATAACTTCATGCATATTGTGACTCAGATTATGAAAAAAAGGAATTTTGTCAATCTGTCTGTTTTCCAGAATCAGGGGTATATATTCAATAGTCAATACACCAAAGTAGCATGACAGACAGAAAGCAACCTCTGTAAGCATGGAGTGAACGTTCGCATGCCAGAAGATAAACCATCCCCGTAATGGCTGACCAATATCAATAGCCAGTATCAGGAGCGCTGAGCTATAGCAGATAAATCCGATCAGGACGGCAAAGTTGATGATGTTTTTGAGCTCATCTTTTCCAACAATATATTTCAGAAAGCCGCTGAAAAATGCTCCGCCACCCAAAGCGATAACAGCGAGGTCTGCCCATATCCAGAGAGCGAATCCGTATGAGTCATTCATGTTCGTCTGGTTAAGGCCTTTGAGCCAGCAAAGTAGCATGGCAAAAATACCCCATGCCAGGACCACACCCGCAAGGCCGAGCCCTGCGAGAAATTGTGGAAACGGACATCGTTTGACACCTTCGGGTATGAATGCAGAATCCATAAATTGTGTGCTCCTTATGTAGTGCATCTAATCAAATCGTACTATACCTTCGCCGATCAAACTATTGATGGCTTTTAATTTTCCCGGTTTCCTCTTCAGGATGATAATTATCACCTGCGCGTCTTACCCACTCCCGGCTGGAAAGGTAATAGATTTTTGGATTTGTTTTAAGTCTTTCCAATAGACGGAAGGCACGGGGGTCTTTTTTTATTTTATAAACCGCATGGTTTTTGTTGATGAGATCTCCAAAAGTGATGGCTCCGGCAGGACATGCCTGTGTACATGAAGTCTGATATTCATTTTCTCTGAGCTCCCGCCGGTCTTCCGAGGCTGCTTTTTCATACGCCAGTTGATAACGGTGAAAACAGAAAGAGCATTTTTCAACAACTCCTCTCATCCGAGGCGAAACATTGGGGCTGAGGCTTTTTTCCATTCCCTCCGGCCAGACCGGATCCCACCAGTTAAAATAGCGGGCATGATATGGACAGGCTGCCATGCAATAGCGGCAACCAAAGCAACGGGTGGGGATCTGACTGACAATTCCTGTCTCTCTGTCATAATCGGTTGCAACGGCAGGGCAGACCGTTACACACGGGGAATGCCCATTATGACCTTCGCAATGCATACAAGGCCTTGGCAGATAACAGATTTCTTCATTTGGATAGGATTTGCCATTGGTCAGTTGGTATATCCTCATCCATGTAATACTCTTCAGCTTATCGGTTTCATTGTCCCTGAACGGCACATTGTTTTCCGCCATGCATGCCACCATACAGGCACCACATCCTGTGCATCTGTCCAGGTCGATAACCATACCGTATTTTTTTTCTTTTCTGTACTCTTGTGTCATCAGAACCTCATACAATATTTTACGCTTTGATCAGGCTGGCTCGTATTCCCCAGGCAACATCCAGACCGGAAAATGGATCTTCCACGGGACCGATAAGTTCGTTAAAGTTTATACCTTTGCCGGCAAGATAGCTGTCATATGCAGTATGTCCGAGCCCTCTTGGGAATGAGATAATATCTTCGCCAATTCCCTGGCTCAGGTGGATCTTTACCTTTTTTTCATCCCTGGGTGTTTTTAATATGGCATAGCAGCCCTGTTTCAGTTCCAGTTTTTCAGCGGTTTTCGGATGTATCTGAACAAGCGTGTTATTGTCTTTTAAAATTGTATCCGGTATGGTTTTCATCATAAAAGGAGGGGCTCCGATATAACCGGAAGACAATCGCATGGAGTCACTTGGGATCAGTGTCAGATCCATCTTGTTTTCATTACCTTCCAAAAGAACCTGCGGTT
This sequence comes from Desulfobacterium sp., assembly GCA_013824585.1. Taxonomy (GTDB): domain Bacteria; phylum Desulfobacterota; class Desulfobacteria; order Desulfobacterales; family SURF-7; genus QZKS01. Next base: position 6,892 of record PNOB01000150.1, read on the forward strand.
TATCATTTGGAATCTGAAAGGCAAAGCGCGGGATCTCTTCAAACTCGGGGATATATGTTATTTCAACAACACCATTGTTCAGAAGCGGATTCCAGTGTTGGCCCAAACCGTTTTTCAGGCATTGGTAGTAGTTTTTCCATGGAAAGGAGCTTTCAATACTTCCTTTCATTGCCCTGGCAATTGAAATAATAACGTCTCCTGTGTGTTTTGTCTGAAACAGGGGATTCACAATGGGTTTTGTCAGGCCGATCACAGGATTTCGTAATCCGGATGTAACCGGGACATCTTCGTATCGTTCAAGGTAGGAATGGTTTGGAAGAATCAGATCTGACAGTTTTGCGGTTTCGTCCATGTAGGAGGAAAAGCTAACCTTAAACGGGATTTTTTTGAATGCCCTGATCACTTCTTTCGTATCTGTAAGTGTATAGCAAGGGTTGGCGTCTGCAACAAAAAGGAGGGTGACGGAGTCCTCTGCTTCATTTATCGCACTGGGAAGGCGGTGCAATAATCCACCTTCGGCAATCTGTTTTGTTTGAAGGCTGGTTTCTGCTTTTGTATCAAAGCTGATTTCCGGCCAAGAGATATAATTCGGTTCAGGCAGTGTAAAAACACCCCCTTTTTTATTGACATTACCAACAAGAACGTTCAAGGCATGAATTGCACTCATCTCTGCAACACTCACCGGTGTATTGCCTTTACCTCGGCCGCAGATGGCAACTGGTTTTTCAGCCTGTCCAAATTCTCGTCCAACAGTGAAGATGGTCTTAGCGTCAATTCCGGTAATTTCAGCGACCTTGTCAGGGTGGTAGTGGCCCAGTACTGCTGTGCGCCATGTGACAAAGCCTTCTGAATGGTAATCAATGGCTGCCTGGTCATACAGGGATTCCTGCAAAATCACATGGGCAATTCCAAGGGCAAGGATAGCCTCTGTGCCGGGTTTGGAAGGCAGCCATTCATCGGATCTTGCTGCTGTGTCGGACAACCGTGGTTCAACCTGAATCAGCTTGAGATTTTTGGTTTTCCATGCATTGCTGGCTTGAATCATCCGTACAGGGGATCCCCAGCCATCAATGATGCCTGTTCCAAAACTCAGAACATAATCCGCGTTTTCAAGGTCGAACCCGGGAATTGTTTTGTTATTCTGTGGCTGTATATGGGACAGGGAAAAGGAATCTTCAATGGATGATTGGCAGTAGAAATTGGGTGAGCCATAAGCGGTTAAAAACCGCTGTAACAGTGCGGAAACGGTTCCTCTGGAAGACCCTGCAATGGCCGCAACCGTGTGGGATCTTCCTTCTGCCCGTAAAGTCAATAATTTTTCCGTGATTTCAGAAAGTGCCTGGTTCCAAGTAATTTTCTGAAAAGTTCCATTTATTTTTTTCATAGGACTTTTTACACGGGTTGGCCCATAGAGAAGCTGCGTACCGGAAAGTCCCAGAACACAAATCCCCCCATTGTTGACAGGATGATTTTCCCGGCCTTCAATTTTTACAACACGGTCGTCAATTTTTCGGACGGTAATACCACATCCGCCAGAGCATAACGTGCAGGTGGAATCGGTATAAGATATCTCTCCATCCGGCGGGACCGGTGTCCATGGCCAGTTTTGGGTCCATATGGAAGCGTCATCCATCAACTTCCATGGTAATGGTGAGAGGGCGGTTCCTGCCGCAGCTCCGATTCCCAGTGACAAAAAACATCTTCTGTCTATTTTCATAGATTCTTCCCCATTAGTAGTAGAAAGAAATGATTATGATTATTTATGGCAGACAAAGCACCCATCCTTTTCAGTTGAAACGCTTGACTTTCTTCCGGTCTCTTCCAGATGGCATGCTGCACAGTCATTCATTTTCATCCGGTCGTATGTATTTGTTTTTAGACCAAGATAGTTTTCCGGATTTTTCCCCCAAATATCCCGGCTGTACCCTGTAATGATATTATATTCATAGGGTTTCAGGCTTGTAGATTGGCCGATGTGGCCGTGGCATGTTTCACAATCCATTTTCGCAAGCTTGACGTGGGCAGCGTGTGAGAAAAAAACGCAATCCGGTTGTCTGGAGTAAATCAGCCAGGGCACCTCTTTCCCTTTGGAAACATATTTTTCAACAAAGAGAGCTTCATGCCCGGTATCCCCCTGAACCTCCTGGTGGCAGTCAATGCATTGAACGAGTTTGGGTACGCCTGAGTAAGTGCCGTCTTCTCGAAAGAAATGGCAACTCTCACATCCGTTATCGACATGCGTCATATGCAGTTCGTGGTTGAAATCGATCGGCTGCTGTTTTTTTGAATAGAGCAGTTTGGGAAATACAATCCATCCTGCAAAAAGACTGGCAGTAAAACCGACAATAAAAAACAGAATCGTCCATCCTGAATTTCCATTTCCCTTATGGGAATTAGTTAATTGAACCATAGCTGTGCAGCCCCTGGAGATAATTCACTCCAAAATAGATGAATATCACTGCTGTAAAACCGATAATGGAAATCATGGCAATCCGGTTACCACGCCATCCCCTCATCAGGCGTGCATGTAAAAGGGTTGCATAGATAAACCAGGTGATCAGGGACCAGGTTTCCTTTGGATCCCATCCCCAGTATCGCCCCCATCCCCAGTATCGCCCCCATCCCCAGTATCGCCCCCATCCCCAGTATCGCCCCCATGCCGAGTTGGCCAAGACCGCACCGGTTATGATACAGATAGACAAAAAGAAAAAACAGAACATGATCATCTAAAGAACCTCTCCGTATTTATGTAAATAGAAGTCAGGGCCCCCATTTTGCGGAACAATGGTGCCGATAACGGAAGCGGTCACAAGTGAAAGAAATGTGACGATCGTCAGATTAACAGATGCAAAAAATTTCCACACCAGATCTCCCAAGCGGCTCTGATTCTGTTTTGTATTCATCCACAAATCCTCTATGGTGTTCCTGCTCCTGGAAACGGTTTTGTGATTCGGCGGTGGATTTTTTATATTGAACGATATAATTAAGTTATTTATCAATATCACAGGCATAAATCATTGTGTGATAGATATAGGCCAGAAGTTGCGATAAGTCAATCAAGGGAGGGCACCAGTTTGTCATAGTCTTTAAAAAAAATAAAAATCACTTTTACATCGGTTAGATCCAGGCCATCTGTGCTGGCCTTGTTCAGCAGGAAAAGATATTGTACAAGCGTGAGCCAATTTCAAAAGTCTGTTGTTGTAGTTCCGGCGAAAACTAGAATCCAGTATTTTCGGCTCTTTTCTGGGC
>PNOB01000151.1 GCA_013824585.1 Desulfobacterium sp.
CTTGCTGTTGCAAGAAAAATGGTCGCCTTCATGCTTTCCGTTGAAAAATCAGGAAAGGATTTTTGTGTTATGGAAGCAAAAAAGGCCGCATAGGCGGCCATAAAAAGCGTTATCACATAAGGATCTACCCGCCGTTCCTTGCAGTCTGGGGACTGAGGTGATCGGTTTTAACTGAGACACCTCCATTAAACTGTTTCAAGGCCGGCGGGTTACCCAAATTTATACTTCTGTAATGGTCGTCCTTAACCGGGTGACTGGATACTGCAAATGGATGTCTGGTCAAAAGATTCCAATCTTTTTGACACGTTAAAGAAAAGATCTGCACCATGTGATGAAGCTTAAAATACCGGCAGAGCAGAATTTCACCGCCAGGGAGAAGTGCAGTTGGGGTTGGAGAGGAGAGGTATTATTTTTTTCTTGACAATACTTATCATGGATGGATGTCCCCCGATTGCCCCGATTGATAGCCTCCATGAGAAGGTTTTCCCCCGCACCTTTCCCGCCCGGCTGCAAGCGAAGCGTTTGGCAAAATTTCCGTATTACTCATTGGTTACGAGCATTGCTTGATTTTTTTCAAAGGGAACGATGACGTGAATCCCTGGGATTTTCTCAAAATCTGCCTTGTCTTCAGTCACGATATCAACAATTCCATGTTCCTTCATACAGGCTGCAATCGTGGCATCCCAGATGTGTACATGGTACTGCGAAACCAGATCAATCGCCTCTAAAAACGTGTGAATGTCTCTGTCGATCAGCTTCCAACTGTCTGATTTTGCCATATCATCGATGATTGTTTTGGCATCTGTCACAGGTATTGGCGAGGTCACTTTCCGTGTCATAACCACAAAAAATTCCATCAGGTTCTGGACACAAACAACTCCTCCTCCGGTTTTCCAAATCTGTGTGAGGAGGTCTTTAGCAATCGGATGCTTTATCGTTTCAGACACATCGTACGCATAGACCAGAATATTGGTATCAATCAGCCTTTCTGTCATAAAGATCCTCACGATGCGTATAGAGTTTTTTCCCCAGGTGGAAGCCTGTTTCAAGGAGGTGTAATTGTCGTTGCTGAATGGTGTCTTGTTTTTCTTGATAGATTGTTGAAAAACTCACCAGGACTGATGTTCCTTGAGGAAGCTTGATCGGACTTTCGAGACGGATCACATTCCCTTCAACAGTCCCTTTATATATCTGTTTCATATTTCTTACCTCCTGCTATTCTCTTGTACTCAGTTGTCCGCTGTTCTCATTCATTGAGCGTTATGTCAAATGATAGGGATAGGGATAAGCCCTTGCTTTTTTTGTAAATGAACATATGTGAAAGCCGTTTGTGTGTCAACAGCATTGTTTGTTCAATATGATGTGATGATAGGAACAGTTTCTGTTGCTTCGCTTTAAAAACTGTTTTTTTATGGAATGGATACCGGCTTTTACCTTCCTACCCGATTGATTTGTTTTTTGATTGCTTCAAATATCTGTTGCGAGTTGATAGGTTTGGTGATGTAGTCGTCCATGCCGTTTTCAAGGCATTTTTCCCGGTCACCCTTCATGGCATGGGCTGTCATTGCAATAATAGGAATGCTGGCATTAATAACCTTTGAATCTTTCGATCGAATTCTTCTTGTGGCTTCAAACCCATCCATTTCCGGCATTTGAACATCCATCAATACGATATGATATTCCGATTTTTCCAACCGTTCAATCGCTTCTATTCCATTTTTAACTGCCGTGACGTGGAATCCCATTTTTCCCAATATTAAAATGGCCAATTTGCTGTTAATCGGATTATCCTCAGCCAGGAGAATGTTTAAGTTGCGCAGTCTATCTTCATCAAGCGAATGACGAGTAACCAATGCTTTTTCATTACCGTCATGATCGGTTTTTTCCTGGTTTCCCAAAAGTTTCAAAAGACATGCAATCAACTGGGAGCGTTTGATGGGTTTTGAAATATAGGCACTGAAGCCCACCGATTCTGCTTTCCGCGCATCCCCGCGCATCCCGCAGCTTGTTATCATTACCAGAAGTAAACCTTTGAAACGTTGATCATTCCGAATCATTTTCCCAAGCTGCATACCATCCGTTATCGGCATCATGTGATCAATCAGTGCGATATCGAACGGACCATTGGTTTCAACCGCCAACCCAAGCAGTCGCATCGCCTCATCCGAACTCTTGGCAGAGTGCAAATGACAATCCCGGGATTTAAGAATAGAAAAAATCACCTCATGGTTGACCGGATTATCATCCACAACCAGTATTCGTTTTCCCTGTAGCGATTTTGTAAGAAGATCAATATCCTTTTCCTTTACTTTTTGCTTTTTCAGTTTCATGGAAAACCAGAAGGTTGCACCTTTTCCTTCTTCGCTTTCAACACCAATCTCACCACCCATCATTCCTACAAGTTGCTTGGAAATGGACAGACCAAGACCGGTTCCTCCATATTTCCGAGTTGTGGAGGCATCAACCTGTGAAAAGGATTGAAACAGCCGTTCCTGATTTTGGGGCGATATTCCGATCCCCGTATCCTGAACTGAAACAAAAAGCGTTGTATGGCTGTCGGTTTCCTGGGTAACCTTTACCTGAATTTTGATACTGCCCAGCTTGGTAAATTTTACTGAATTCCCTGCCAGATTCAGGATGATCTGCCGGATTCTGCCCGGATCTCCGATTAAACAAGCGTATACGTTTTCATCAATGAGAACTGCCAGCTCCAAGTTATTCTCCTGAAGTCTGGGTGATAAAATATCCGTGATTTCCTCCAGCAGGGATCTCAAATTAAAAGGAATATCCTCAATTTCCAATTTTCCTGCTTCAATTTTTGAAACATCCAATATATCGTTGATCACATTCAGAAGCGAATTGGCACTTGTACGTACGATTTCAGCATACTCTTTCTGCTCTGCCTTTAAATCCGTTGTGATCAGGAGTTCCGTCATCCCGATCACCCCATTCATCGGGGTGCGGATTTCATGGCTCATGTTGGCCAGAAACTCACTCTTGGCTTTATTGGCCAACTCCGCAACCTCGATTGCCCTCTTCAGTTCCTTTTCACTGGCTTTGATATTGGAGATATCTCTCAAATTGATGACACTGCCCAGTGTCTCCCCTTCTATTCCCTTATAAAGTGCCGCACTGATGCTCACGGGAATTTCATCGCCTGTCTTGGTATACCGGCAGCTTTCAATACCAGAAAGCTGTTCACCCGCCAATAATTTTTCGATCATCAGCTTGGTTTCCGGCCAGTTCTTCTCCGGTACAAAACGATCCAGTTTTTTTCCCCGAAGCTCATCCAGGGGCCATCCAAATACTCGGGTAAAGGCCGGATTAAAATAAAATACCTTGCCATCCATATCATACAGAACCATGGGGTCCGGGTTGGCTTCCAATACTGCCCGGTTCCTTTTTTCCGATTGTTCTAAATTTCTTTCCGTTTCTCTTTTGGCGGTCTCATCCCGAAGGCTAACAACATTCCCGGTACTTTTTCCTTCATCATCCCAAACCTCTGAAACACTCAAAGAGACGTTGATAATTTTGCCATCTTTGGTAATCCTCTTTGATTTCATGGCCACTATTTTTTCACCTTTTTTGATTTTTTCTAGTGCCTCGAGAGTTTCAGGTTTTTCTGATTCGGGGACAAAATCAATCTGTTTATTTTCCAACTCTTCAAATGTCCAACCAAAAAGATTTGTGAAAGCCGGATTTAGATATTTGACAAATCCATTGTTGTCATACAACACAATTGAATCCGGAGATGAGTTCAACAATTGTTTAAACCGCTCTTCCGATCCTTTTAACGCTTTCTCCGCCCGTTCCCGCTCGGCGATATCGATTCGTAACTGATCCGTTGTCTGTTTCAGCTTTGCAGTCCGATCCGCAATGCGCTGTTCCATCTCTTCGTGGGCCTTTTTCAGAGCCGCCTCAGTTTCTTTGATTTCGGTTATGTCCTTCCAGACCACGTAAAGCAATTGTTTACCTTTAAAGGGTATGACCGTCAACGTGACTTCAACTGGAAAATCCTGACCATTCATTCGACGATGAATCCACTCAAATCGATTTACACTTTTTTCAAAGGCCAGTGCGATCATCTCATTTGCCTTTTCAAATGAGGTTTTACCATCGGGTTGAAATTCTGGAGAAAGTTGAGAAGGATGCAGCGAAAGCGCCTCCTCCTTGCTGGTACTGCCAAGCATCTTAACTGCGGCCGGATTGCAATCCACAAACAGATCTCCATCCAGTAAAAGGATGGCATCATCCGAGGTATAAAAGATATCCATGAAATTTTGTTCATTGTCTCTTAATGCTTTTTCCGCCTCTTCTCGAGTGTGCTTTTCGGATTCAAGATTTTCTATAAATGTATCGAAATATTGTGAAATCCGAGATAACTCGTTAGCACCCGCTGAGCCCTGGTGTGCAGGCGAACCCGCCACTGTCTCTAAACGATTCATGAGTTTGTTAATGGGTCTGGTTAGTGACGCACTAAATCGGATAATAAAAAAAATACCGGCAACCATGCTCACGAAAAGAGTTGCGATAATAAAAGCATTAAATGTTTGCAGCGGTTCTAAAAATTCATTTACATAACCGGATGAAGCAACGATCCAGTCATACTCCGGGATATACTTAAACACGGCAATCTTCTCCCGATACGTCTTATCATCGGGATTCTTCCATGTATAATACATTTTTCCGGTTTTCCGGGTACACATTTCACGAATAAATAATTTTCCGTTTTCATCCCTGGTATTATAATAATTTCCTTTTAATAACGGATGAAAAATTACATTTCCGTTTGAATCGATTAAAAATGCATACCCTGTCTTTGCGAACGTGAAGGATGATAGGGTCTCCCTGATATCATCAATATTGACCAAATCCGTAAATTCTTTGCGATAAGAACTGGCTACGATCACCCAATTCCATGGCGCGAACGGAGCAAACGACATGGCTTTGTCTTTGGGTTGGTTATCAGAAGGGTTCTTCCACTTATATTCCAGGAAACCCTTTTTCAATCGGGCGCCGGTTTGGACAAAATCCACATGGGAAACATCCTTGCCTTCAATTTGAGGATGCACGGCCAGTGTGATCGATTGTGGGGCATTCTTGATATCCCATACAAATATATATCCTGTCTTGCCGACGGTCTGACTTAATAATATTTTTTTGGCCTGTTGTTTTGCCTCCTGTTCCGTCAGTATCCCGGCAGTGTACTGTTGATATAAATAGTTGACGATTTCCACATTTTTTTCCGCAATAGCCTGCAAACGATTCTTGATGGATAAGTTGACGGATAGTTTGATAATACTGCAAATCGTCTCGGTTGATTTGTCCAAATCGCTTTCGATTTTTGTCATGATCTGATTTTTTAGAAATAGATAGATAACGCTTCCGCTCAAAAAAATTGGAAACAGATAAATCAGGGAGAAACCGATCAGCAGCTTTTTTTGTATTGGAAGATCAAGAAATCGTTTTCGGAATCCAAATTTTCGTGTCTGGTCCAAATTCATTGGTAAACCTCAAGACTGATATCCGTTATTAAAAACACATGCGATAATAACCAATCATCATTATGGTTGATGAGGATTGAAATAATTCAGAAAATGAATTTTTTTTACAAAAATGAGCTGCTATGAATCCAATATTTGGAAAATAGCTTTCAGGTCAGGAATGCCGTTACATATTGTAATGATTTTTATAAAAGGAAGAAAATGATAAAAAACATATCGTTTAGGATATAATATATCAAATGACACAATCAAAAACAAGCTCTTAGTGAGCCAAGCTTGCTTGGCTCACTAAGAGCTTGTTTTTTTGCTAATGAACATATGTGAAAGCCGTTTGTGTGCCAACAGCATTGTTTGTTCAATATGATGTAAGGTATTTTCAGAAAAATATTAGCTTTTATAAATCCAGCAGCAACCGGCGCAGCATGTTCTGAAGCGGCAACAGCAATGCCCAGTTTGTTTCGGTAGTCTGGTGTACGCCCGACTTGATTTTGCAATTTCTGCCGATAATGAGCAGCAGTTTGGCAAGCATCACCAGGTGGGGTCCCACCAAGGGCTTGCCGGTAGTCTGCAACGACACGGAAATATCACGGTCCGGGTCCGCCCAGCAGAGGATATGGATAAATCCCACATGGCCGTAAGCGGATTCGGAGTAAGGCCCCCACATGCCGATGGGAGATGCGCCCAGCATGAATCCGGGGCTGTAGCGCATGGGAACCACCATGGTCCCGTCAAGTTTCATGGCATCTGAGGCCGTGACTGCACGTTTGATGGTCAGGGGATCGAAAATCCGCACACCGTTCAGTTCCCCGCCGTTTAGCATCATCTGGAAAAATTGGGACATCTCGTCAGCCGTGGCCACTAAGTTTGCAGCCGGTATAATGACCCGCATGAACCGGGGATCGTTGGATATCCGCACTACTTCACCCCAGGGAATGCTCAACGCGCGTTTGGCAATATAGGAGATGGGAAAGAGAAGGGGCCATCCAGTGTCATAGTTGACCGCGATCTGCGGGATTTGTTTTTCAGGCACGCCGTAATTGAAATATTGGAACCCCAAAGGTTTTTGAACCGATTTTCGAAGTAACGTCCGGATATCTTCTCCGGTTACCCGGCGGATGATTTCACCCATGATGGCACCACCTGTGATAGCATGATAGGCCATCTGCTTGCCGCCTTCTGCGGAAGGTTTCAACCCGCACAGCAAGGCAATGAATGCGTCATGGTAAAACAGCAGTTCCGGGTCCACGTCGGGCGGAGGAGCAGGGATGCCGCCATGATGGGAGATCAGGTGGTAGATGGTGATGTTGTGCTTGCCGTTGGCTGCAAATTCCGGGATGTAATGGGCCACCGGGTCGGAGAGGTGAATCTTGCCTTGTTCTACCAGGAGGTGGATCATCATGGCGGTGATGGCTTTGGATGCTGAGAACTGGCAGAGGGGAGTCTCCGGCGTCATTTGAATTTTTTTCGTCTCCGGCGTATCACCATAGCCGTTGCCGTGGCTGTGGCCGATGGCCCTGTTTAGGACCATCTTTCCCTGCCGCCTCAAACAGAAAGATATCCCCGGATATACACCAGTACGATACAAAGCCTCAACACCGGCCCAGATGGCGGCCACCTCTTTTGGAGTCATGCCGGCATCGGTCGGATGGGATTCTTCCTTGGGGTTGTACGTGATCAGTCTGGAAATGTCTTTCGGAACGGGAATGGATCGGTTGATTTTGGATTTGAGATAGTTATACATGGTCAGCCATTTTTTGGAATGTTAAACAGTAGATGATCACCAGGATAAACATGGCCGCAATGGACAGGGCAAAATAATAGGCTTTGTTGGCATCCTTCATCATTTTACCTTCTTATATGTCAGGCTTAGCCCTGTCAAGAGCTGAGGTTGGTCATGAGATCATGGCCTGCTTTCAAGCCGCCTGAAAGCATCGCCCGATGGCGATATCGGCCTTGACGAACATGACGCAATGCGTTATGTTGTTTCATAGATTATAGACCAATAACTTGTCAATAGGAATGTTCCGGCTTTCTGGAGGACAGAATGGAAAACGTCGTGCATCATAAGGATTTCATGAAGATGATCATTGCGGCGACAGGTCCCATTGATGGACGCCAGCCAACGCGGGCAATGATGCGGCGCAGGATAACCATCCTATTGAAAAAAATGAAAAATGCCGGCAGCATCGAGCAGGCAGTACGCCCGATGGTGTTCATGAGCGGTATTTCCGGTTTACTTCCGGAATGTTATTGTAAATTCAAGGACCTGGTCACTGAGGCGTTGATTTTTTTCCTGAAGGAACTGCCGCCCGCGCGCCTTGCGGAAAAAATCGTCGATCAGTTGAGGCTTGCCCCTCATACCGACCAGGGAATCCGCCTGGGAGCGCTGGTGAAAGACATGCCCTGCATACAGAAATTGGGCCAGGTCATCTGCCGTACCCCTGGGCTTGACCCAATTTTCAAACAAGCCCTCGTTGATCTGGAAGATAATGTCAAAACCGTCACATATCGGCAAATCCATCCGGCGATTGCCGAACAGCTGCGTCGAATGCCTCCGGGGAACCGCATTGTTCCGCAGCGGCGGATTCATGCCGAAGCCAGCGTATGCGCCGTTGTGCCAGCAAAAGTGATCCTGAAGGGTACCCGGTCTTCTGTTCAGGCGGTTCTTAAAATTGTCAAACCAAGGGTTCGAAAAAACCTCAAGGGCGATTTGGCGTTGTTGGAAAAACTATCGGTTTTCCTGGATGATCATAGAGCAGACTGGGGGATGCGGGACTTTAACTTTTCAGAAACGCTCAACCAGGTGCGCAGTCTGATTGAAAATGAAGTCGATCTGGTCTCCGAACAGGCGCATCTCGCCACGGCTCGACGATACTATCGCGGCAATCGGCGTGTTGTTATCCCCAAACCGCTGTCCGTATCCACACCCGGGATGACCGTCATGTCTCGTATGGAAGGAAAAAAAATTACGGATGTCGCCGGGTTGACCGCACAACAAAAAAGGCTGCTGGCCGAAGCCCTGACAACGACCTGTATCTTGAAACCGATCCAGGATCTAAGCGATATCAGTATCTTTCATGGCGACCCGCACGCCGGCAATATTGCTTACCGCTTTGATGGCGATCTCCCGAGAATTATTTTCTATGACTGGGCCATGATGGGGCGCCTGACCCGGCGGGAACGTTTTTTAATGATATTCCTTACTTTCGGCCTGCTGTCTGGGGGACGCCAGGCGGTTTTCTATGCTGCCGATCTGATCACCAACGGCCAGATCTCCGGGAATGCGGATCTTGAATCAAAAGTCCTGCGCTTCATCGACAAAACGATTGCCGGGAAGGCTGTCGGCCTTGGTAATATTTTCAACGCCATCGAAATTTTTTTCGAAGAACTCACCTATCTTGGAATCATATTTCCGAAAAATCTCATGATGTATGAAAAAGCAGCAGTGACCCTGAAAGGAGTGCTGGCCGATATCGACCCATCCTTTGACCGGAATGATTATCTTGCCTGGGCTTATATGGTCACGTTTCTGAAGGACCTTGTCTATCTGCGAATCCATCAGGTTATCCTGGAAGAGGCCTGGATATTGTACCGGCGTCGTGTGGAGAGTATCATTGGCATGCAGAAAGGAATTCGACTGCTGCTTCACAGGGCCGGCTCCCGATGGATCAAGCGGCAGAAAGAAATTCGAGGGACACCATCCTGAATTAATTTCGTTGAACGCCGATATCCTTTGCGAGGGGCATTTTGGAGTTTACAAAGGAAAAGAAAATATAAAAAATTTATCCAGTCATTTTTTCATTCTGAAAAAATGACTCCTTGAGAAAACCAAACCGGTTAAAAATCGGTTCGAAATCGACAATAATTTTTTCCGGTGAAAGGCCGTACTGAGCAAGAGAATAATCATGCCTGCTTTTATATTTTTCCGCTTTTTCAGTTTCGGCAACTAAAAAATTATTAAACGTGCTTGAGATATTGAAGCCAAACCTGAGATAGAGCTTTTTGATAAATTCACCCGGATGTTTCACCAGGTCGTCGTAGATTTCAATGGCCTGTGAAAATTTGGGCCTCTTATCGAGCTCCGAAAGCGGATAGGTGTACCAGTGGGACATCAGTGAAAGAATCCTTTCTGTCAGCACAAACGGGTCTGCCGTGCTGAATTGATTGAATCCATAAGACACCCAACTGATAGCCGAAGGAATGGCCTCAAATGGATGCCGCACCACACATACGATTTTTGCATCCGGGAAGGTCTCATAAATCGCGTTGATCTTGCTGCTGGAAGCCGGATTTTTAGAAAGAAAATGCTTGTGTGGGCCGAATACATAAAGGTGTCGCTGCACACATTTTTTATAAAACCCCATGATTTTTTGCCTGCGTTTTAGTTCCACGTCCGTGTCAAACCGGCTGAATTGATCCATTTCATCAAAGGGAAACATGAAGGCAAGAAACAAAGAAGAAAAAATGTGAATCAGGATGATCTCGTCCTCTTCAGCTTCAAAATGGCTGATCTTGTGCATCTTTCTGGAGCCTTCAAACATCTTTTCTTCAATCTTGATGGCAGCCCTGTAAAGCGGCTTTCCGATCAT
>PNOB01000152.1 GCA_013824585.1 Desulfobacterium sp.
CACCGGCGAAAGCCGATGTCCAGAAAAGAACTGAAAATACTGGATTCCAGCTTTCGCCGGAACTACAACAACAGACTTTTGAAATTGGCTCTATTGACTGCTGTTTTACTATCTGATGGAGAAAAAAATCAAGTGTTTCCTCAACCGACTGCCCCAATGGAATGGACGGGTTCCATCCAAGATAGCGCAGCGCATTTTTAATACTTGGCTTCCTGTATTGCACATTCTTATAGCCTTTACCATAATATGTTTTGCTTTCCACTACTTTCATGCGGGCAAATGGTGAAAAATTATTCCGCAAAGGAGGCATGTCAAACTTTTTAACCAATATTTCAGCCAGTTCTTTGATACTGTCCTCAGGTTTGTGTCCCCCAAAGTAAGACGATTTTGATGGATCCTGAGGTTTGCGTGAAACAGTCCCTGCCTGAATATCAGGAAGCGACTGCTCAAGAATCATGGAAGCTGCGGGTTCGATTTTCTGGTGAAGGGTATGGGCAGTATCGTCATCAGAAATTTCAATCTGTTTTTGTGCAACAATATCCCCGTCATCCGGTCTGGGTGTCATGTAATGGAGGGATACGCCTGTATGGGTTTCACCATTTACCAGCACCCAGTTCAACGGACACCGGCCACGATAGGCAGGCAGAAGCGAAAATGATACGCATCACAAACAGGAAAACACCAAATCCGATTCCGGTAATGGAAATCGCCCCACCAATACTTCTGAAGATGCACTGCACGGAAATGGAGACCGGTCCCGATATTTCTTTTTTTCAATAAACCATTCAATCCGTGTTAAAGGGTTAATTCAATCAGCAGTGATTAAGAAAGGTGATGTTGAATTTTTTTTAATATCAAATTTTGGAAGGCCCCATCTTCCTGGATCAATATGGATACGCCGATTACAGCCAAAGGAAGGGGCCATTGGATAAATCCGGCGATTCGGGAATAATCTTTTTCCGTAGTGATGATCATTTCAGCGTTGTTTTCTCTTGCAGCCTGCACGATCCCTGAAAAATCCGAATCACTGTACTCATGATGATCGGGGAACTCAAGATATCCGGAAATCCTGCATCCGAGGCTCACGGCGGATTCTCGAAAATCATAATTTCTGGCAATTCCGGAAAAGGCAAAAACCGATTTTTCTGCAAGGGATGGGGGATCATTCTGAGAAGAAATTGTATATCTTCCGATTTCACGATCACCGCACGGAATAATGCTGTGCAGGTATGGTTTATGAGATGATAAAAACAACGGGGTATGTTCGGCAAAAGATTCCAGGCCATTTTTTGAAAGCTGTTTCAAAAGCGGTTTTTCCGGTGCAGATGATCCGGCCCGTGTAAGGATCATGATATCTGCCCGCTGGATCATGGCAACGGGTTCCCGCAGCGTACCTCTGGGGAGCAGATGCCCGTTTCCAAACGGATGGTTCGCATCCAGGAGAAGAATATCCAGATCCCGTTTCAGTTTCCGGTGTTGAAAACCATCATCCAGAAGGAGGATGTCGGGTGAAAATTTTTCAATGGCCAGTATCCCGGCCTGATACCGGTTGCTCCAGACCACGATCGGAACATCATGAAGCTGTTTTGCCATCATATAGGGCTCATCTCCCGCCATATGGGTAGGAAGCAGGATTTTTTTTCCATCACAAACAATGCCGCCTGTTTTGGAAGCCTTTCCTCCATATCCCCTGCTGACAATGGCAATCCGGTAACCGGCATCCATCAGCATTTTTGCCAGATAAACCGTCATCGGAGTTTTTCCGGTCCCGCCAACGGTAATATTGCCGACAGAGATGACCATGCAGGGCAGCCTTCTGGATCGTTCCGGATGCTTCTGAAAAAAGCGGTCACGGATTTTCATCATGCTGCCATAGCAGTGGGAAAGACCCATCAGGAATCGTTCTGTGGGAATGCCTTTTTGCATCCCATTGTCATTCATGATGGATTCAATTTTTTTTTTCAGCAGTTCCATGGTGTCCGTTAGCCTGTTAGCCAGGTTGGCCGGTTGTCAGTGGGAGCGGCTTCCAGCCGCGAATACAGACGGAACGGGTTAACATATTACTCGGTATTTAACAGGATAATCCCGCAAGTACAAGACAGAATAAAGTTTGCCATCCATGCTGCAATGACAGGCGGCAGTAGTTCTCCATATCCCAGAGAGATACAGAAACTGTGAAAAAACCAGTAGATAAAGGCGATGCAGATGCCGATTGCAATGTTCATCGCAAGGCCTTGCTTCTGCTGTCCGGATAATACAACGCCAAACCCCATGATGCACATCAGAAAGCATGCAAAAGGAAAGGCCAGTTTTCCATGCATGTCAACCCGATACAGAATCGGATCATACCCTTCTGCATTCAGTTTTTTCACATATCGAACCATCTCTTTGATATTCATTTCTTCAGGTTTTTTGATGACGCTTTTAAGATCTTCCGGTTGCAGATCAAAATGGATCATCTTATCTTTCATTGACGTTGAAGTAAAAAATAAATTGTTTTTTCCGGATGTCAGTTCCAGAACCTCCTGTAATTGCCATTTCCCTTTCCGAAAATGCGCTTTTTGTGCATCAATTCTTCCGATCAGCCTGAACTGTTGGTCAAAATAGTAGAGGGTAATTCCGGAAAGAGTCTTCTCTATATGATTGTAGTAGTTGATATGAACAATGACATTGTCTTTTTTAATCCAGATGTTGTTATCCCTGGTGGTGGTGACACTCTGATTTTTGATCTCGCGTCGGACATTGTTCGCTTTTGTCTGGGCTGCCGGAACAACAGATTCGGAAAGGAGAAAATAGAAGAGAGTCAGCCCAAGCCCCAGCAGCATCACCGGTTTCAGTAAGCTCATAATCCTTACGCCACTGCTTTTCAGTGCCAGGATTTCATTGTTTTTCACCATAAGACAAAAAACAACGATTGTGGCAAGTGAAGAGCATGCCGGCATCAGCATCGTGAAAATATGCGGGACCTTGAGAAGGATATATCCCAGACCATACAACAAGGGGATTTTCAGTTCCATAAAATATCCGATCCTGGTGAGGTAGTCAATGGTGACGAACAGCGCAATGATGACGCCCTGAATAAGACCAAGATATTTGAAGAACTCCTTCAGAATGTATTTATGAATGATCAGCATGGGTTGATATTATTTTTTTTGATTTAATCCGGTTCCAGATCCAGTAAAACATGTCGGAAACATAATCCAGGCCAATGGATTTTTCTTGTGCAACCCGGATGAGAAACCATAATCCAATGCCGCCAATAAACAGGTTTGGCACCCACATCCCTATAAAAGCTGAGCACAGTCCCGATCTTACGGAAGACCATCCGATTCCAAGAAGCAGATAATAGATTAAAAAGCAGATCAGACCCATCCCCAGCCCGGATGATTGTTTTAAAAAGGCGGATTTTACCCCAAGGGGAACGGCCAGTAACCCCAGTGCAAAGCAGGCAAACGGAATGGAGAATTTTTCATTCAGCTCCATAAGAGCGTCGTTACGATCAGCCACAAGGGTTTTTGGGTTATGAATGAAGGCCCTCAACTCCGACAGGGTCATCTCCTTCCGTGCTTTGTTTCCTTCCTGTGACTGTTGAATGGTTTTTTTAAGATCAATATGAATGTCATAGGTGTCAAAACGGATGGTGTGTACAGCATGATCCGAGATATTTACCCGATTGATGATGCCATTGTTCAGCCGCATGGTGATTGCTGTCTTGTCTTTGTTCATCAGCTTTGATCCGGAAGGGGCGATCACCGTGCTTCTGTTTTTTTCATCCCTCTGGTCTTCGATCAATATATCATACAGTTTTTTTTCCTGAGGATCGATTCGGTTCACGTAAATCATGATGTTGTCAAAACTGTCGTTAAAGACTCTTTCTTTAAGGGCAGCATCGGTAAAAGAGGATGCAATATCCAGTGCAAGCTTTTTATACGAGGAATTACCCCATGCAATCCCGTAAACGGTCATGATCAGTGTGGACAGCCATCCCAGCAGGCAGAACAGAAAAACCGGCGGAAGCAGGCTGTATATGCTTCCGCCTCCCACTTTGATGGCAATGATTTCATTGTCGCCGGCCATCCGGAGAAAAGTCAGCAAAATGGACATCATGATGGACATGGGAATGGTGAATTGAAAAAAAGACGGCATGGAATAAACAATCAGAAAGAAAAAGGATGTAATACTGGCCTGGTAATTTACAATCATGTTCATGATTTCAAGAACTTGTGCAAGAAGAAAAACAAAGGTCAGAAAAGCCATGGTGATGAAAAAGGCGGGAACCATCTCTCTGAAGATATGTCTGTTGATTATGGTGTTTATTTTCATATGGTTATGGCTCTGTGATCTGTCCTTTTTCCCGGCCTGTGACTTTTTACTATTCATTCCGGGAAGGTAGGGAATAAAATCATAAAGCCCCTATCAAGATTCTGGCGCTGATGCGAAATTTTTCATCCTCCTGCCTTTGAAGGGGGCTTAATCTGGCCTGTCAATTCACGGTAATACTGTTCATCTTCCACGAAAACAAGCCCGTCATCAAATTTGATCATCCCGCTTTTGAATAGTTTTGCTATGGCAAGATCAATTGATTCAAAAGACTCAGATCCTGCTTGCATCTGTGTTCTAATATGATTTGTATTTTTTTCTTTTATCAAATTTTTTATTTTATAAGTGTTGATGAGCTTCTCAAATGCTAATATTCTTCCCGTTTCATTTTTACGTGGAATCAATCTTTGTGATAAAACCAGCAGTAAACAATCTGCCAGCATTGTCCGGATAAGATCTTGTCTATGCTGTTCAAACATGTTAATGACCCGGTCAAAAATGGAAGTGGAATAATCCGCATGAACTGAGCTTAAAACAAGATGGCCGGTGCCGGCAGCCTGCAAAGCGATTTCAAAGGTTTCTCTGTCTCTCATCTCCCCAATCACAATCACATCCGGGGCCTGTCTAAAAACATGCCTGAGTCCAACAGCAAAAGATTCTGTGTCCGACCCGATCTCCCTTTGATTGATATTGCTCATTTTATGTTTATGCAAAATCTCAATGGGGTCTTCAAGGGTCACAATATTACATTTTTTGTTGGTATTGATAAAATCGATCATGGCACTCAGGGTTGTTGTTTTTCCATGCCCTGCCGGACCGCATACCAAAATCAATCCCTGGGGTTTTAGTAAAAAAGTTTTTATCCAACCAGGAAGATTAAGTGTATCAAAAGAGGGATTATCATCTACAAGGGACCGCATCGCAATCGATATGGATCCTCTTTGCTTGTATACATTTACCCTAAAGCGGCCGATACCTGGAAACGATACAGCAAAATCAAACTCGTTGGTCTTCATGAAGTCATCCCAATCATTATAGGATATAAGTTCACGCGCATATCTTTCACAATCCGTGCTTGTAAGTGATGGCAACGGGAGTCGCTTCAGTATATTGTCAATCCGTATGGAAGGGGCAACCCCTGCTGTAAATAAAATATCGCTTGCGCCCGAATTCATTAAACTCTTCAGCAACGATTGCAAATCCGGAATTTCACCAACGTTTCCATTATGGACTTTTACCATTTTCGCCACACTCTTACCGATCAATGGCTTATCATGGCGAGTAGGAAGGCATTTGAGAGCGGCTTCCATCATAAAAGCAGGTATCACTAATGCCCGAATCTTTTTCCCGAGCATGAACTCAATCTCACTGATAGCAATAAAATCCTGAGGATTTAGCATCGCAAGGGTAACGGTTGTCCCATCCGCTGCAACTGGTAAAACCTTTAAAGAAATAATTTTTTCACGTGGCAGTAAACCCAATACTTCTGAAGGGATATTAATTTTATATAAATTTACTCCGGGAACACCAAGTTTTTTGCTAAGGATTTCAATCAGATCATCGATCGTAATAAATCCCATTTCAATTAAGATTGAACCTAACTGCCCCCCGACCTGTGTCTGCCTTTTTAATACTGCCTGAAGTTGTTTTTCGTTTATAAGCCCGGATTGGACCAAGATTTCTCCAAGACGTTGTTTGCTCTGTGCCGGCTCACTTTTTTTATTTATACTTTTTTCCATATTGGTCTCCTTCGAGCGAGGTGATTTTTTTTCGAAAGGGAAATAATTATTGGATAAGACATTGCTTTTTTTAGAGATGAACATATAGGAAAGGCACTTGTGTGTCAACGGCAATATCTAACACGGCAATATCTATGCAACATGTAGAGAGGTGTTTGAAAAGTTGAAAACAGCTGAATGAAAATCGGAGAGGCACCTCTGATTTATTCTGCTCAATGATGAAAAATCATTCGAAGATACTGATTTTTGACGCAGGTATCGGGTATGATGCGATGGCAACTGGGCCAGCCAGTCGAGAGCATGAAATGTTTTGGATGTTCAGGCCGGTGGTGATATAGTTCATACGCTCCTGGGAGAAGGCTGCTCGAATAATGTAACGCGTAAGCTTCTCAAGGGCGTCCTCATCATGGGGCCAAATGGTGCTGCCGCAATACACATTGAAACCGGTATATAACAGCTTTGGTCCAGGAACGCCTGAACCCATATTGTCGTTCATAACGCTCTTCCCAGGGCATCTCCAGTGTTTTTACAAGCCCTGACCCTGTCTTTCTGAGTTGTTAAGCGGTTTTTGAGCTTGACATTGTCTTCCTTGCCGAGATAGAAAATTATGCACATAACAATAAAAGTTGGGCGTTGACCTGCACAAAGGAGAAATAAATGGCTGTCATCGAAGGATTCAGGGTACAGAACTATCGTGCACTTCGTGATGTGACGCTGGGTAAGCTCTCTAATCTGCAGGCAGCAGAGTCGTTATCCCCTTTCACGGTAGTGATCGGCAAGAATGGTGTGGGTAAAAGCACTTTGTTTGATGCTTTCGGTTTTGTGGCCGATTGTTTGTCTGCTGATGTGGAAATTGCCTGTGACATAAAGCAGCGGGGCGGGTTTGAACGCCTGCGGTCAATGGGGGTGGATGAATCCATCCGGTTTGAAATTTATTACCGTGAAGCGCCTAAGGAGAGGCCCATCACTTATGAGTTGTCTATTTCGCTGGACGCATCAGGCCGGCCTTTTGTGGAATCCGAAGTGCTTAAACAGCGTCGTAAAGGCCAAACATATGGACAACCTTTTCCATTCCTTCGTCTGCATCACGGCAAAGGCATCGTATGGGCGGGTGAGATAGCAGTGGAAGTCGAAGGGGAGGAGGATCGCGCCCGGATGTCCGTTGAACTGACAGATACCCGCCAGTTGGGTATCGCCACCCTGGGGACACTCAAGGAACACCCTCGTATTAAACGTTTTCGGGATTTCCTTAAAGGCTGGTACCTGTCCTATTTCTATCCGGATGCGGCGCGCAGTTTGCCGAGTGCGGGTCCTCAGCGGCATTTGAATATTCATGGTGACAATATCGGCAATGTCGTGCAATTTATGGAGCGGGAACACAAGACCAGATTTAAAACTATCCTTGACCGTATTGCCACCAAGATTCCAGGGATTGCCAGTATCGATACGCACGTGACCGAGGACAAACGGGTATTATTGCGTTTCAACGACGGTGCTTTTGGAGACCCGTTTTTTGCTCAGCAGATGTCCGACGGTACACTCAAGGTTTTCGCATATCTCTTGTTACTGGAAGACCCTGAACCGCCGCCCTTTATTTGTATTGAAGAGCCGGAAAATGGCCTTTACCACAAACTATTGGAGGCTTTGGCCCAAGAATTCCGTTTGCATGCCACCGGCAGGAAAAATGCGCCGCAGATTTTTGTGACCACGCATCAGCCTTATTTTGTTGATGCCTTGACACCCAAAGAAGTATGGGTCCTTGAAAAAGGAGTGGACGGCTATTCCAGGATACATCGCGTTTCTGAACTCGATGATGTGAAAAATCTTGTGGATGAAGGGTTGCCTCTGGGTGGACTCTGGTATAGTGACTATCTTGATGCGAGGTAACCATGCATATTGAGATACTGGTGGAGGACAGTTCGGGGGAAGAGTTGCTGAAGGCACTGCTGCCGGTGCTTCTGGGACCTCAAGGTGATCCTCACACCTGGCGTATGCATGCTTATAAAGGAATCGGCAGAATCCCGCAGGGCTTATTGAAAAAAGCAGATCCCACACGGCGAATTTTGCTGGATCAGTTGCCAAGGGTGTTGCGAGGTTATGGAAAAACCCCCGGCATTGATGCGGTTGTGATCGTTTTAGATACTGACACAAGAGGCTGCGCTGATTTCCTTAAAGAGCTTAAAATCATGGCTGATGCTTGCGGGCCTCATTCTGATAATACTATGTTCAGGCTGGCTATCGAAGAAATTGAAGCCTGGTATTTCGGTGACCGGGAAGCCTTGCTGGCAGCCTATCCAAAAGCCAAGGTAGATGTTCTTGGTCGGTATATCCAGGACAGTATCTGTGGAACCTGGGAGCTTCTCGCCGATGCGCTATTTAAGGGTGGGTCGGCAGCAATCAGGAAGGATGGTTGGCCGTTACCGGGACAAGTAAAACATGAATGGGCTAAAAAAATTGGACCATTCATGTATCCAGACAGGAATTTATCTCCCAGTTTTCGAAAGTTCAGAGATGGGTTACGGAGGCTTGCCGCTATAGACAAACAACAAGGGTGATACTTTAGATACAGGATCAAAAATCTTTACTATCTTGCAAAGGCGTGTGATTAAACTTGTGTTGTTAAGCGGTTTTTAAGATTGACATTGTCTTATCCGAGGGGTAAAAAAGTGTCATAGAAAATTCAAAACGATTCAAAACATTGGATAAGACGTTTCTTTTTTTAGAGATGAACATATAGGAAAGGCACTTGTGTGTCAACGGCAATATCTATGCAACATGCAGAGAGGTGTTTGAAAAGTTGAAAACAGTTGAATGAAAATCGGAGAGGCACCTCTGATTTATTCTGCTCACGGATTCACTCCAAAAGTACACCCGGTCAATTATTCTCCTTTCACAGGTAGTCCAAGCGAAAGCTGCTTAACCTTTTCAGCAAAGACATTGAAGTCGGAGTTTATTTTTGGTGTGATCAGGTCAAGGCCCGCAAATGTTTTCATCACTTCTTCAGAGACAATATTTGCCACTGATTTTTGTGACCGCATCAGCATATTTTGTTCGAGAGATGAAGAGATGATCCAATTAAAGGCAATAGCGAAAATTACCAATGCCCCGAAACAAAGTAGGGAGAATTGTTGAATGGCGGTTATTTTTTTCATTTTTGATTTGTCCCATTTCGTTAGATAAATCCTGCTGGCTGATCCTAGGAGATCATCTATATGTCAATTCATGCTTGTCCAAAATAGAATAAATAATCTTTGCCGATAAACGAATATCAAGAGTTTACAGAAGGTTAAAATCAGGAACCTTGCCCAAAAAGTTTAAATGATATTAAAATGTTAACCTGTGATTTTGGACACTTCTGATGTCAATTATTATGATCATCGTACAAACTGAAAGAAGAATGGTTCCGAAAAAGACTCCCCCGGCAAGAGATGCTTTTAATCAACGATCTGATGACCGGCCACCAGTAAAACTATCATAATCGAAAATGTTGGTAATCCTGTATGCAAGCGATAAACAATTTTCCGCATGGACTTGGGAGCCAGTTTGAATTTTATCATTACGCCAAGAAGGACCATCAGTACCACCAATAGTAAACCCCATTCAGGAAGGGAGGACTTACGACAACAAGACAACAGAAAATGGAGAACAGCAATACACAAGGCTAATGGATTTAAATAATAATGAAATTTCATCAAGTATTTTTTCTGAAATTGGTTGATTTGCCGGAGAGTGTTTTTAGTTTGTTTGCTCAAATGGGAAAAACGGTCTGCGTTTTTGATAACAAGGCTGAGAAATACCGTCAAATTAGCCGAAACCAGCAGCCAAAGAGCGATTTGACCGGTAGTTTCATTTCCCTCATCATCTTTTCCCTCGTGCTTTCCATTATAATCCGAATCCACTTTATGCCC
>PNOB01000153.1 GCA_013824585.1 Desulfobacterium sp.
CCGCTCCCACAATGGGAGTAATTAAAACTATTGGGTAATCGAAAACCAACACTTTAAATTGCACCCTGGTTAATTCATCAATCACGAACGCTAAATAATCTCCAGCCTCTTTAATGTCTCCTCCGTGGGAATGCCATTCTGATCATACCCGCGTGCCTTGTAGTATTTTGGAATCATTTTATCCAGGGGGATGGTTTTTGAATCCGGATCCGATGCCCGTCCTTCCTTCATCAACCTTGGAGGCAGCACATCATCATGCCGGCTGATTCCCTCCCGGGTATTCATATACCGTTCCAGCACATGGATGCGTTCACCGGCCATGAGAAATTCACTCTTGGAAAGGGGTATTCCGGTTACGGTGTTCCAGAGGCCGTTGTAAATGGAATAATCCACCAGTGCGATGGCAACCGGCGGCATATAGTGCATCAGCAAGCCGAGAATCGGGTCCCAGGTGTATTTTGTCATGGGGGATTCCATCAGATAAGCATACATGGTGAACTGACAGGTTTGCAAAGCATTGATGCAGCAGGTCAGATTTTCAAAAAATATGACCCAGGTGCTCTTTCCATAGGTTGAGTCTTTCTTCAATAAGTTAAAAAATACCTCCTGCGCCACCATGTAGGAAGAAAGATGGCAACTGCCGCGGTTCGCTACTGCATAGGCAAGCCCCTGCCCGAAACTTCCTCTGGGGTCATAGGCTGCCATTTCCAGTCCCTTGACATGCATGGCAAAATCTTTTCCGCCATATTTCTGGGACAGAAACTGGGAGCCACGGGCCATTTCAGCACCAAATCCCCGCACATGCGCGATATCTTCCAGAGCCTCTGAAACACCCTCAGGAGAACCAAATCGTAACTGGGTATCCACCAGCCCTTTTTCTGTTGCCTCCATAACCCAGCCCAGGGTGCCGCCGGTAGAGATCGTGTCCATTCCCAGCCGTCCGCAGATCTGGTTCCATTTTGCAATCTGGGTTGAATCAAAAATCCCCAGGTTGCTCCCCATCAACCCGATGGTTTCATATTCCGGCACAAGCATCTGCTCCCCGTCAAACGTCCCTTTGTGTCCGCATTTAATGGTGCAGGGTTTGCAGGTGTGATGTTTGGTGTCATGCTTTTCCGCCATGGTCTCACCGGAAATCAGGTCGCCGTCTTTATGAAATCCATCACGGAAATTATGAACCGGCAGAATATTGCCTTTCAGATTCGGACGCACATTGGCATTGGTTCCATAATTCCGGTACGCTACTGCGGTCATCTTGTTCTTCAGAATATAATTATTGGCCCGCTTGGTCACCTTTTTAAATTTTACCGGATCCCGGGGCTTGATCAGATAAGCGCCGCCGATTGAAACAATTGCTTTTACATTTTTTGATCCCAGGATGGCTCCAAGCCCTCCCCTTCCCAGAAACCGGCTTCCGGAAGCAATGTTAGCAAAACGGACAAGGTTTTCTCCAGCCGGCCCGATGACCAGTGATCCTGCTTTCTTGCTGGTACTCAGAAGATCCTGCACTTCCGGAATCTCCTTTCCCCATAATGAGGAAGCATCCTTGATCTCCAGGCCATTTTCCGTGATGGATAAATAAACCGGTGAATCCGATTTTCCCCGGACAATCAGACCGTCCCAGCCGGCTGTTTTGAGAGCCATTCCGAATTCCCCCCCGCAGGACGAGGTAGTCATGATCCCGGTAAGCGGAGACTTTGAAATGGCATCAAACCTTCCGGAACAAGGGGCTCCGGTTCCGATCAACACGCCCGGCATAAACGCAATGATATTATCCGGTCCCAGGGGATCGCAACCCGGCTTCAGACGGTCAAACAGCAACTTCAATCCAAGCCCCTTGGCTCCCAGAAAAAGCTGTCTTTCCCGATAGGTGACTTCAAAAATTTCAACCTTTTTACTGCTCAGGTCCACTTCCAGAATCTTATTGCTTGTTCCTTGGATTTCCTTCATTGCCTCACCTCTTTTTTTATTCATAGGCCATCTTAAGGACTCTCAACGCATCTGCCTGGTTTACTGCTTCAGGATTAAATGTCAAAGCACCATCATCCATGACCGCCTGAGCGATCTGTTCCAGTTTGTTTCTGGGAACACCTGCATCCTTGAGTGTCATGGGAAGCCCGCAAAAACTATACAGGTCGGTCTGAAGCTTTCGTACAATTTTGATGGCTGCTTCCGCTCGACTGGTTTTCGGAGTGCA
The DNA here is from genome assembly GCA_013824585.1 of Desulfobacterium sp. Classification (GTDB taxonomy): domain Bacteria; phylum Desulfobacterota; class Desulfobacteria; order Desulfobacterales; family SURF-7; genus QZKS01. The sequence continues at coordinate 2,198 of PNOB01000153.1, forward strand.
GGCAAACAATTCGCTTCCCCCGAGTGGCAATAACAACTCACCGATTACTCCCCTTGCTTTTTCCAGATTATACTCCATGCCGAACGGCAAAAAAATAGACATGGCAATCCCGTGGGGAACATGACAAATCCCCCCGGTTGCATGACCAAGGCTATGCACCAGGCCCACCATTGAATTTGAAAATGCAATACCCGCCATTGTGGCAGCGTTGGCCAGAGCCAGTCTTGTATCGGCATCCTTTCCGTTTTTGACTGCATTGACAACATTTTCCCGAATGATTTTTATCGCTGCTGTGGCATAGGCATCACTCATGGGATTTTTTTGTAGGTTGATAAAGCTCTCGATCGCATGGGTCATCGCATCCATGGCTGTTGCCGCAGTGAGTTTGGGTGGCAGGGTGAGTGTCATGCGAGGATCCAGAATTGCAACATTGGGCAAAAGATAATGGGATGTAAACGGCATTTTGACATTGTTTTCCGTATCCGATATCACGGCAACCGATGTCACTTCCGAGCCAGTACCCGCAGTCGTCGGAATGGCCACAAACGGCTGAAGCCTGTTTTTCAGCATTTCCGCCCCGATAAACCGGGACAGGTCATCACTATTTTCCGTAATGGCGATATTCACGCCTTTAGCCGTATCCATGGATGAACCGCCACCGATGGCGATAAAAGAATCACATCTGTTTGAACGATAAATTCCTGCAATCTCTTTCACAACCTCCAGCGATGAATCCGGAGGTGTGGTGTCATACACGGCACCGATAGCCAGCTCTGAATCCGCAATTGCGTTTTCGACAACCTTCAGCAAACCAGCCATAACAACACCCTGATCCGTGACAATCATTGGGCGTTTTACCCCAAGCTGATTCAGTTCATAGGGGATGTTATCCACAGCTTTGTTCCCGGAAACAATTTTTACCGGATTGATGAATTCATAATAGGAAGGCAACATTAATTCACTCCTTTTTATTGGTTACATATGTCCATCCTGCAGATGGGCGCATATGACTTATATGCCCGTTGGAATCCCGATCAGCATGATATATAAACGCAAGGCATGTTGTTTCATGCTCAATCCCGGCACTTTTTTCACCAGACGGCGGCTGATGATACCGGGATACAGATAGACTTCGATCAGGTTGATAATGCGTATCAGGCTCAGAGAAACGGCCAGATCCCCTTTAACCGTCATCCGGTGTTCGATAAAACCCTGTTCAGATCCCATCAAACCGGAAAAAACCAGGAAAGCGCACTCAATGTTCTTAAAACTGATCAGAAGATTCACATCCCCGGGACCGGCGCCCAGATATTTCAGACAGCCATCCTGTTTCTTCAAGGACATTCTAGGCCCCCAGGGCAGCACTTCCAGGGCGACGATGAAACCATCCGGCCAGCGTGCCGTCTCATGGCGGATAATCGAATCCCAACGTGATGCGGATTGAATGGCTTTGCCAAGCACAAACATCACAATCTTAACAAAAATCTTTTTGATCTTCTTTTCCAGGCTGATTGTTTTTTTCATCTTTCAAGTCTTTTCGTAAGGGTTAAATCTGAGGTTCTGATTCAGATCTTTATAAATGGTGTTTTGTCCTTGTGCAAGTCTCTTTTTCAACCATGCAGTCCATCTTTCGATATTCCAGAACCCTATCCTGTTTCAAACAAACGCAAAAAACCAATCAGGTCAAAGGTTCCGCCTTCAATTTTGATATCCCCTTTCAAAAGGGCCAGAGCCGGATTGCGCAATTTTGCCGCAATCTCCTTCCAGACCATTGCATCAACCGTTACAGCAATATCCGGATTTTCGGGAAACATAGGCTGCAACTCCGCTACCCCTTTCCGAACATGCAAGGTGTAAGCTTCGCCCGTATCCGGAAACCGGAAACCAACCACCTGATCCACATCTGCGCTTTTTTCCGGGTCCAGCTTTACAGCCATTCCATTGAATATCGCTGCAATGGGTATGGAATGCACCAGTTCAACCTCTTTGGTTTTTCGTTGAGCAATCGTTACATCTCCTTTCACCTCAAGCGCCTGGGTGAGATAATAATTTCTGGCTGTTGAGGCGATCTGTTTTTCACCCAGCGCTGTCAATGCGTCTGCTTTGATGACCTTAGCCTGCTGATTTTTTATATCCAGACGTAAAACATGGTCGGAAATTTCTAGAGCCCACTGATACTCTCCCTGCCGAAAAGCAAACTCTGCGTTTTCCAGTAACCTGGATTCTCCGCCAGCTAGTTGTGCCAGCTTCCTTGCCCTTTCTACAGGCCGTAATGGAAACAGATCTGTAGCATTGCCGCTGAACCAGCCCAGATATCCGTCAAAAATGGCACGTACCGACCACTCTACCGTCCCATAGTATTCATGCAGATAGGGTTTACCGGCCAGATGTTCCGGCAGTTTCACCCTTTCCACAATCTCATCCGGGGTCAGTCCCTTGTTCATCCACCGTATAGTCTGATCATGAACAAATTGGATCGCATCCCGATAATCGGTCAGCGTTTCCTCAATCTCTTTAGCTCCATAAATGGGACGCGTATGACTGGGCACGAGGACTTCCGGTTTCAGACGCCTCATCTGATCAAGACTCTTCACCCATAAGATCACATCCCGATATGCCGTGCCTCTTATTGCATATAGATTTGGAAAAGAGCGATAAAAATTATCTGCCGGCAGAAGTACTTTTTTGTCCGGCAGCCAGATGAAAATCTGATCACTGGTTTCACCCGGTGCATGGTAGAGTTCCAGATTCATTCCGGCAATAGTCACCTTAAGTTGTTCTCCGCCAAATGTTCTGTTCGGACGGATCAGGCCTACGGTATTATTTTCGCGAAAATCAAGATAAGGCCCGATTCCGCAATTCACCACACTCCCCTCCGGCAGCATGGTTCCAAACTGTCTGGCAGCTCTGGTGTACGTGATTTCCCGCGTGACATTTACAATCCGATCCAGGTGAGACAATGTGATTTCAGGTGAAATGATTTCAGGTGAATCCTTACCGGACATGATGGTTGTCCCAAAAACATGGTCTGGATGAAAATGGGTGTAGATAATAGCTTTTACCGGTTTTTGAGTAATTTTCAAGAACGCATCTTTTACCGGTTTTGCAGCTTCTTCACTTTCCATGGTGTCCACAATCACAACACCGTCATCCCCTTCAAGCAGGATAGAATTGGCAAGACCGTAACCAACGGCAACATAAACCCCATCAGCAACCCGGATCACCTCTTTTTTGAATTCTTTGGAATGCGCCTTCAAATCCGGATTCGACCTTACCGTAACCTTATCTGAAACCGACTGACCGGCACAGGCAATCACCAGAAGACACCAGAAAAACATCATCAAAACCGTTTTCATCTGTTTCCATTTTTCAAAAACCATTTTCCCCCCTCTTAACCAAAATTGACCCTGCATTCACATAATTTTTGTATACACTTGACTACAATAAAAACATGGATATCCTTTTCAATATGGCTTGTCAAACAAATTGTACGAGTTTAAAAAAAAAATCTAAAAAAGCATTACTTCGTAAAAAGAGACAACAATTGAAGGTTGAGTTTTTCAATCACATCATCTGACGAATCCTTGTCCAGATTTACGGCAGGGAGAATATATCCCTTAAATACCATCATCCCAAGACCATAGGCTAGAAAAGATGCGACAATACTCTTAGCATCCACATCAGAAGTAATCCGATCGGCTTTCTGTTCGCTTTCCACCCGTTCCACCAGTTTCTTTACAAACGGAAAATCGCTCTGGATCTCTCCATGATTCTTGTCATCCAGCAATGTACGCGCCATGACGCGCCAGAACTTGTCATGTTCGCGGATCACTCTTAATGCACGAAAGAGGATTTCCACAAGATCATCCGGTTCGCCGATTTCTGAACGGACATCGGCGGATAACCTTTCCTGTGTCTCCTTGCGAAGCATTTCCTTTGATCCAAAATGTCTGTGAATCAAACCATGATTTACACCGGCATGATCGGCAATCATACGGAGAGATACAGCTTCAACGCCTTTTTCTGAAAAAAGTGTAGCAGCGCTTTGTATGAGAGCTTCCTTTACTTCCTCTTTGCCGTGTGGTCTGTTTTGTTTACGCATATTCCAAAATTCTCTTGATCTTCCTGTTCGAAATTCACTCATTAACAGAAATCATGCACAAAAAATAGTCAAGATTTTTCCTTATCACCATTGCCCAGATGGGAAAAAACTGCCGTAATCTCAAATACTGATCCGTTATCCATTTTTATTATTTACCGATAAATCAGCAAGATAGAGATCAAATTTAAAATGGCATGATCCTGGCTATAGCTAAGGACAACAGATTGATACAGATTCCATTCTTTCTATTCGAATTAAGGAGCCATGCATGAATCAAATGCACCGAAACCGGATTTGGGAAATGATCATCAAAAGTCTGTCAGACAAAACCAGAAATTTTATCCCAAAGGATGATGAACAAAAAAAACAGGTTATTGATCCGGAGGAGATTATGAAAGGATTCAAGGAATCGATCCAGAAATCAATGACCGATTGACAGACTTGAAAAACATTACAAATTATACTTTTCCAGTTTCCGGTAAAAAGTAGCACGCCCGATTGCCAGCTCTTTTGCTGCCATCGAAAGGTTCCCCTGTGTGATACGAAGAGCATGTTGCATTGCTTTTTTTTCAAGTTCAGGCATGGGAATAATTTTTTGGGGAAAAATGACATCATCAATATCTGCATACGCCATCCTGTGCATATCTTTTTTTTCCTGATTATTCTGTGCGAATCTGGCAGTAATCGTATCCGGCAGATTCACCATCATCAATTTATTCGTATCCGCGGACACCACAGAACGAAATATTATATTTTCAAGTTCTCTTACATTTCCGGGCCATGGATAGTGGATGAGTGCCTCCATTACATCACTGTCAACCGCTGTTATATTTTTTCCTGTCTCTCGAATATATTTTTCAAGAAAATGATCGACAAGTGAAGGGATATCCTCTTTTCGTTCCCGCAGGGGCGGCAGAAGAATGGGAAATACGACCAGCCGATAATACAAATCTTCCCGGAAATGGCCTGCCTTTACTTCGTTTTCCAGATCTTTGTTTGTCGCTGAAATAATACGAACATCTGCTGTTATCTTACGACTCCCGCCAACCCGCTCAAATGTTTTATCCTGGAGAAAACGAAGCAGTTTAATCTGTAATGACGGTGACATTTCTCCGACTTCATCCAGAAAAAGAGTCCCTCCCTCTGCTGTCTCGATTTTCCCGATTCGATTTGTCACAGCACTCGTGAACGCGCCCTTCTCATGGCCAAAGAATTCACTCTCCTGAAGATTTTCCGGAATCGCTCCACAGTTAACCGCTTCAAAAGGTCCTTTTTTCCGAAGCCCCTGAAAATGGATGGCTCTTGCAACCATCTCCTTTCCCGTACCGCTTTCACCATAGATAAAGACATTAATATTGGTTTCCAGGACGTTCTCAATCTTGCTGAAAACCATCTTCATGACTTCACTTTTTCCAATGATATTATCAAATGAGAAGGCTGTGCCCAATGCCTTGCGAAGCCTTGAAATTTCACGGGTCATGGAATGCTTTTCCACCGCTTTTTTGAGTGAGGCACGAAGCCGATGGCGGTCGATGGGTTTGGTGATAAAATCATAAGCTCCCTGTTTCATGGCCTCAACTGCTGTATCCAGAGACTCTACTGCCGTGATCATGATCACAGGCAAGTCCGGTTTTTTCACCCGCACCTGTTTCAGCACCTCAATCCCATCCATCCCGGGCATCATGATATCCAGACACACTGCATCCGGCTGATCCTCTAACGCATCCAGAAACGAATACCCGTCTTCAAACTCCTGGATTTGATAGAGCTCCCGGTCAATCCAATAGGAGATCAATTTTCTGACATTTTCCTGATCATCAACAATAAATATTTTATATTTTTCCATCTTGCAGGCTGCTCCTGGACAAGGCTTTTTCAATCGTCAAGAAACCTGAACGTCATCTTCGAAGAGGTCGAATGAGAACCTACGATTATACGCATTCGAGAATAACCATACTGGATTGTCAGATCGGTCAATTGAACTGTTCTGTCATGATAGTATAAATTGTCTCATTTTAAAACAAATTTTTACCGCCCAGTGATCATTTTCACCGGGCGGCAAACTCTTTTGAAAAGATTGGTGAACAAAAAGGTTTGATAGCCCATAAAAAACAGGGCGTCTGGATAGAACCTTTTACAATTGCATCACTGTCAATGGACACAAATCAGGCAAAGGCGTTTTCATTTCTTTCAGGAGGATGGTTTTTCTTTGCAAGGCTTTGTATGAATTCAAGATCCTGAGAACTGCGTTCCGCCATTCTGTCTTCAATCTCCTGTTTTTTCAGCCCCATTAAAATTGCATAGGCATTATATTTTGTTTTACAGAAAAATATATCAAAGGGATCGCACCTGTTTTCACTCCTGAATATCCGGATTCCCGGAACCTCACCTTCCTGAATATACTCAGAATCTGCATTCAGCAGCAATGGTTCAATATCATATTTATTCTGCCATGGGATACAGGCGCCAATCATTCCAAGATCCAGATCCATGATCGATCGAACTTTTTCCGTTGTGCCTCCCACAGGCAATACAATGTCCCCGGTCAAAGAACCGGTAATGCCGATTCTTTGATTCACGGGCCGACGGATGTAATCGGATATCAGCCCGACATCCATGGCTACAGATGCAGAGTCACCTTCCACACCGCTGTGGGCCTGAATATACTCAATGTGCATTTCATATCCGATTGCCGGGGCACCGATTTTTTTCAATACCTTCTTGATGGACGCCCTTACGTTCTGAGCAGCCGCTTTTGCGATGTCCCCTGTTTTTCCAGGTGAGACAACCGAGTCTGATCCACCCACCGTAATCTGGCATCGTATGGGGAGAGGCTGCCCATACATGGTTCCACTGGATTTGGCCTGAATCACGGCAAGTCCCACCACATATCCGATGGAATCCGTCATGGTGCTGATATACCGTTTTAAACTCTTTTTATGCTCAAGGATTTCCCTTGTCATACTACCCTCAAGACTCAGATGCTCCTGTAACGCCTTTTTCACATGTTTTGGCTGGACCAGGGGTGAATTGTCCAGTATCGCTTCGAACTCCGCTGTTTTAATGATTCCATTCATAGGCCGGAGCATACTGCTCAACTTGCGATCATTTCCACGGCAGCGCAGCTCCTTGATTACTTCAAGAACGGCAGGCCGGGAAAAATCCCTTTCAACCAGCCGGTAGTCTTTTGGAAGGATCTGCCCAAAAATCTTCTCGCTTCTGGTTCTTACTCCCTCATATCCCTCTTTTTCAATGATGGCTCCCCATGTATCTTTCAAGTCCTCCCCCAGATTGATTACTTCCTGTTTAATATACTGTGCTACCTGGCGGATACTGTCCGTGGTTTCTGGGACAGCACTCTCCATCTGGACAATCTCTCCCCGATCTTCGATCCGGCTTAAAAAAGCCCCATCACCTTCGCTTTGCAGATAGGACAGGGTATCATGATTGCAACATGCAATAATGATATTATCTGCCCGCAAATCGTTTTCCGCCCTGTCCGCTGCACCGCTGCCTGAATTCCGTCCTCCTTCCAGAATAAATCTTTTGTTCTGCATAATTTCCAGAAGATCAGACATGTAGCCGGACTTAACGAGTGTTTTTAATTCGTCAATATAAATTACCGGTGACTTGGCATGAGCGCCTA
>PNOB01000154.1 GCA_013824585.1 Desulfobacterium sp.
GAGCCAAAACAGAATTTGCCCTGTGTGAAAATTGGAAATTCTGAGAATATCAAGGTTGGACAATGGGTTGTTGCCATTGGCAGTCCTTTTGGCCTGGAGCAGACAGTAACAGCAGGTATCGTGAGCGCAAAAGGGAGGGTGATCGGATCTGGTCCATATGATGATTTTATCCAGACGGATGCTTCGATTAACCCAGGGAACAGCGGAGGCCCTCTTCTCAATATGGAAGGTGAAGTTGTTGGAATCAATACAGCCCTTATTGCAAGTGGCCAGGGAATTGGTTTTGCGATCCCAATTGATCTGGCAAAAGGCATTATTGATCAATTAAAAAAAAATGGGATTGTTACAAGGGGATTTTTAGGTGTTTCAATTCAAGATATTAGTGAAGAACTCTCCGAATACTATAATATTGAAGACGGAAAGGGAGTTCTTGTTGTTGAGGTTGTGCCGGGAGGTCCGGCTGATAATGCCGGTATCCTTGCAAAGGATATTATTCTTGAAGTGAACGGCATGAGAATGGAAAACAGTCGCGCTTTATCCAGTCTTGTTGCCGAGACATCTGTTGGAAAGACGCTTGATATTCTATTATTACGAGGTGGGCTGGATAAGAAATTGAGTGTTGAGATCGGGAGAATGAATGATAAAAAGTTTCCTATTGACCCTCAAAACAAAAAGACAGAAGAAGATCTTGGATTAGAGGTTTCTGAGCTTACAGATGAGTTTGCGGATAAATACAATCTGAATGAATCCGGTGGTGTCATTGTGCTGGATGTCGAACCGGACAGCAAAGGGGATGAGGCCGGAATTATGCATGGGGATATTATAAAAGAGGTCAATCATTACCCGGTAAAATCGCTTGGGGATTTTAATAAAATTCTTGGTGAAATAAAATCCGGAGAACAGATGCAAATGTTCATTAAAAGGAGTAATATCGGTTTCATCGTGGTTCGCATTTCCCGATAGCCTTATATCATGCTGAACAGGAAGGTTTTTTTAGCTGTAATCGATCAACTCATAAGTCCCATGTACACTTTTTCAGGTAAATAAATAATATAATCATTTTTATCTTTATAACCAAACTGAATAATTAAAATCTTGACAAAAAATGCAAACAACTCATTCCACGATCAAGGAATTATCTCCTGCAAAAATTAATCTTTTTTTACAGGTAACCGGCAGGCGTCCGAATGGGTATCATGAACTAAACACCCTGATGTGTGGGGTTACGCTTTTTGATACAATCATTTTCGATTTTCAAGCTTCCGAATTCAGTATCCAGTGTACGCATCCGGAGGTGCCTGAAGACAATACCAACCTGGTTTGGAAAGCGGCGGAGCTTTTTTTCAAAACCAGTGGGAAAAAGGCGGGTGTGAAAATTCGAATTGAAAAAAAGATACCGGTTGGCGCTGGGCTCGGCGGAGGGAGCAGCAATGCAGCAACTGTATTGAAAGTGCTCAACAGATACTTTGGTTCTCTCTTGCCAGATGAAAAACTGAGAGAGATTGGTCTTGAAATCGGTGCAGATGTGCCTTTTTTCATTCGGGGGAGGCCGGCTGTTGCAAAAGGCATTGGTGAAAAGCTCCTCGAATATGATTTGTTGCAGAAATTTCATGTGTTGCTGGTCAATCCCGGAATCAACGTGTCAACAGCAGAGGTTTATAAAAACCTGAATTTGGGATTGACAAAATGTGAAAAAATAATTACAAAGTTTCCTTTTAGTGGTGTATCAGTTGATATCTGTAATTATTTGTGTAATGACCTTGAAACCGTTACAACCAAAATGATTCCGGATATAGAACGGATAAAAGCGTCGCTGATAAAATTTGGTTCTCAGGGAGCGCTGATGTCCGGAAGCGGGCCGACAGTTTTCGGCCTTTTTGCTGATATTAACCAGGCAAAGTTTGCATACAGGGAGCTTAAACAGTTCCCTGAAAAGCAAAAATTTTTGGCAGAAATGATCGTGTGACCAAAAATTTATCATTATTATTTATATAACCGGCCTTACCGTGAGTAACCGGTTGTAAGATATTATCGGCAACTCGTTGAAAAATTTCCACGTTGATTGCCTGCTCTGTTTTTTTATGGGGCGTCGTCAAGCGGCTAAGACACAGGATTTTGATTCCTGCATTCGGAGGTTCGAATCCTCCCGCCCCAGCCATTTTTTATAAAATTGGCTATTAGTAAGGTTTGTTCTGGAGAAGTGATGGATAGTTCAAAAAAAGGTATTTATATATTTACCGGAAACTCGAATCCGGTTCTTGCAAAAAAGATCTGTGAGTATCTTGGAGAACCCCTTGGCTGTTCCAAGGTTAAAACTTTCAGCGATGGTGAAATTCAGATAGAAATTGATGAAAATGTTCGCTGTTCTGATGTCTTTGTCATTCAATCAACCTGTAGACCTGTAAATGATAGTTTGGTTGAATTGCTGTTGATGCTGGATGCTTTGAAACGGTCATCAGCACAGAGAATAACCGCGGTTATCCCATATTTTGGATATGCAAGGCAGGATAAGAAGGTCGCTCCGCGAGTTCCTATAAGTGCAAAGATGGTGGCAGATCTTTTGGATGTTGCTGGTGCACACAGAGTGATTACCATGGATCTTCATGCCGGGCAAATTCAGGGATTTTTTAATATGCCTGTGGATAATCTGTTTGCTGCCCCGGTTCTGCTCGATTATATAAAAAATCGATTTGGTGAGAAATCGGTGATTGTTTCACCGGATGCAGGAGGCGTTGAAAGGGCAAGAGCGTTTGCCAAGAGACTTGGTGCCGGCCTGGCAATTGTTGATAAGCGAAGGGACGCTCCGAATCAAGCAAGAGCTATGGCTGTAATTGGTGATGTAAAGGATAAAGTTGCGATTATTCTGGATGATATGGTGGACACTGCCGGTACACTGACCGAGGCTGCTGCTGCAATAAAGAATGGAGGCGCCCTCGAAGTTCATGCCTGTTGCTCACATTCTGTGCTTTCCGGTCCTGCAGTTGACCGGATAATTGATTCCGAACTGAAAAGTCTTGTGACAACAGATACCATTCCTCTCAGCAGTAAAGCGTCAGCGTGTGATAAAATCAAGGTATTGTCAATCGCACAACTTGTCGGAGAAGCGATCATACGCAGCCACCGAGGAGATTCCGTTACGTCACTTTTTGTATAATTTTAAATGATTTTTAAGGAGGAATACTTTTGGAAATACTTGAATTGAAGGCAGAAAAAAGAAGCACAATCGGCAAAGGGCCTGCACGATCCCTTCGGCGGGATGGCAAAGTTCCAGCAGTGCTATACGGATCGGATATTGAGCCGGTTTCCCTTTCTATCCAGGCAAAAGAAATCGAAGTTCTATTGAAAAATGCTAAATTTAATCAGCAGCTTATCAATATTGATATGGGAGATGGGGTTCTGAAACCGACCATGATTAAGGAGATTCAATTAAGACCGGTAAAGGGCGATTTCCTGCATATCGATTTCTACGAAGTGAATATGGGTCGGAAAATCAGGGTGCGTGTCCCGGTTGTTTTAAAAGGAAAGAGCATTGGTGTAGAAATGGGAGGCCTTCTGCAGATTATCAGACGCGAACTGGAAGTCCTGTGCTATCCGGGTGAAATTCCAGAGGCTATTGAAATTGATGTAACGGATCTCAATATCGGCAATTCTGTTCATGTAAATGATATACATTTAGAAGGTGATATGGAAATCCCGGCAGATGTCAATTTTACCGTTGTTACCATGCTTGCGCCAAAGAAGGAATCTGTTGCAACAGAAGATGAAGGAATTGAGGCAGAAGCGGTTGCAGGAGAAGCAGCTGCTGAATAATGGGCGTAACTTGGGTGGTATTCTTTTGCGATCTTGTTTCCTCATACGAAGAGTTATTCATTTCCAAAGGATAAGCTCAAAAACAGATTCTTATCTTTACGGATAGGGAAAAAGGATGAGCCGGAAACAGATTCGGATGCTTGTCGGACTCGGCAATCCTGGCAAAACCTATTCAATGACACGACATAATGTCGGTTTTATGGTACTTGAAGCGCTTTCAGAGGCGTTTTCCATTCCAGTTGAGAAAAAAAAGCCCGATGTGCTGTTTGGCCGCGGAAATGTAGAAGGAACGGATATTATACTTGCTAAACCTATGGCATATATGAACCGGAGTGGCTATCCAACACGAAGGCTTGCAGAATATTTTGGGATATCTGGTGAGGAGATGCTGGTAATACATGACGACATCGATCTTACCTTTAAAAGATTAAAAATAAAAATGAAAGGAGGGCATGGCGGACACAACGGTATTCGATCAATGATCGGTGCATTTGGACATGGAGATTTTATCCGTATCCGTATCGGAATTGGTCGTCCAGATGGCCCTAAAGAAGTTACCGATCATGTTCTCGGCCGATTCTCAGACGAAGAAAAAGAAGAATTGGACCGTGTAATTGCAGGGGCCAGGGATGCAGCCGTCACGATAGTGCGTGATGGTATACAGGAAGGGATGAATATTTTTAACAAACATAAATGATTTTCAATTAACAATGAATGGAGGAAGACATGGATCTGATAATGGGAAACATTCCATTGGCGTGTACACTCGTCGGGGTTGTGGGGATTATTTTTTCCCTGATTCTTGCTGGCATCGTAAAAAGTGCTCCTGCAGGAAATGAAAAAATGCAGGAAATTGCAAGCGCAATTCAGGAAGGTGCAATTGCGTATTTGAACCGTCAGGCCAAAAGTATGGCTGCCGCAGGTATTGTGATTTTTATTGCAATCTTCTGGGCAATGGGCAGTATTACTGCTATTGGTTTTGCGGTGGGCGCTCTGGCGTCTTTTTGTGCTGGTTATATCGGTATGAGAGTTTCCGTAATTGCCAATGTGAGAACGGCTGAGGCTGCTAGAAAAGGTTTGGCTGCCGGTCTTGCCATGGCATTCAGGGGCGGATCTGTAACCGGTATGATCGTTGCCGGTCTTGCACTGACATCTGTTGCAGGTTACTATACTTACACCCATGATGTTATGTCACTGGTTGCCCTTGGCTTTGGCGGCAGCTTGATTTCTATTTTTGCCCGTCTTGGTGGTGGTATCTTCACCAAAGGTGCGGATGTTGGTGCTGATCTGGTTGGCAAGGTGGAAGCAGGGATTCCCGAAGATGATCCCCGCAATCCGGCTACCATTGCAGATAACGTAGGTGACAATGTTGGTGACTGTGCAGGTATGGCAGCGGACCTTTTTGAAACTTATGCAGTAACTGCCGTAGCAGCAATGCTTCTTGGGCATCTCCTGTTCCCGAAAAATGAAATGGCGACTCTTTTTCCGCTGATTCTTGGCGCGATTTCAATCATTGCTTCCATTATCGCGATCTTTTTTGTACGTCTTGGAAGAAGTGAGTATATCATGGGCGCTCTGTATAAAGGTATGTTTGGTGCGGCCATTATTGCCGGCGTTGCTTTCTTTTATGCAGCTCAGAAATTCCTGGTAGACATCCCCGGAATCAATGCAATGAATATTTATTACTGCACCGTGATCGGTCTTGTTCTTACCGTTGTAATCGTTATCATCACAGAATATTACACTGGTAAATATAAACCGGTTAAAGACATTGCTGAAGCTTCCACAACCGGTCACGGAACCAATATCATTGCTGGTCTTGCAGTCAGTATGCAGGCAACCGCAGCACCGGTTCTTATGATTTGTCTCGCCATCGGTCTTGCTCATCATTTTGCAGGTCTTTATGGTATTGCAATGGCAGCAATGTCCATGCTTTCCATGACCGGTATGGTTATTGCCATTGATGCTTACGGTCCGATTACGGACAATGCCGGCGGAATTGCTGAAATGTCTGGAATGGAGGAAAGCGTACGTGCAGTTACCGATCCTCTGGATGCTGTTGGTAATACAACAAAAGCGGTAACCAAGGGATATGCGATCGGTTCTGCCGGTCTTGCAGCTCTGGTTCTGTTCGCCTGCTACTGCATTGAGTTCCAGGTTAAAGGAAAAGGCGAAGCCATCAAGTTTGATCTGGCTGACGTTAATGTTATTATCGGCCTTTTTATCGGCGGCCTTCTGCCTTACCTGTTTGCCTCCATTGCAATGAAAGCGGTTGGTAACGCCGGCGGTGCTGTTGTTGATGAAGTCCGTCGTCAGTTCCGTGAAATTCCGGGGATTATGGAAGGAACCGCAAAACCGGATTATGCAGCCTGTGTTGATATTGTGACCAGTTTTGCTCTACGTGAAATGGTTGTGCCGGCTCTTCTCCCGGTTGTTGCTCCTATCCTGGTTGGCCTTATTCTTGGAAAGGTGGCTCTTGGCGGGCTTCTCATCGGCAGTATTGTAACCGGTCTGTTCGTTGCGATCTCCATGACAACTGGTGGTGCTGCATGGGATAATGCCAAGAAATACATTGAAGACGGTAATCTGGGTGGAAAGGGTAGCGATGCCCATAAAGCTGCTGTTACCGGTGATACGGTTGGCGATCCTTACAAAGACACTGCTGGGCCGGCTGTTAACCCGATGATTAAAATCCTGAACGTTGTTGCACTGTTGATGGTTCCTTTCCTTATGTAATTAATGGATTTTAAGTAACAATATAAAGGGGATCAGCAGTGATTGCTGGTCCCCTTTTTTTTTGTTGTTGATTCATGGTAATAAATATGGTATATTATGTTAATTTTACATACGATATATAGATATAATTGGCAAAATCAGCTACGATATAATGTGTTTTAAACAGAATGTGGGGAAAAAAAATGGCGGAAAATGCGGTTAAGCGAGAGCAAGCTTGTCAGGAATTCAGCCCAGGTGATCTAGCTGTTTATCCGGCCCATGGCGTTGGTCGCATCGAAGCGATTGAAAGTCGGGAAATAGGCGGCAACAGGCAGGATTTCTATATCATGAAAATTTTAGAGAATGGTATGGTGATCATGATTCCGACAAAAAATGTAACATCCGTAGGCTTGCGAAGCGTCATTCATAAGAACGACGTCAATAAAGTCTATGAGATCATTACATCCAAAAAAGAGGGTACGATCGACAATCAGACCTGGAACCGAAGATACCGTGAGTATATGGATAAAATCAAAACAGGTTCTTTGTATGATGTCGCTGAGGTATTCAGAGATCTTTTTATGCTGAAATTTACAAAAGATCTTTCTTTTGGAGAGCGTAAACTTCTTGACACTGCTCAGGGACTTTTGCTTAAGGAACTTTGTACTGCCAAGAACAAAGATGAGAAAGCTGTTATGGCAGAGATCGAGTCTTTATTTACGTCCAATTAATATTCGGTAATTCCGCTCATGTCTGATGATGCCGGTTTTACCATTACTGCTGCTGAAACTGATACTGATAAGCGTCTTGATTTTCTTGTTGTTCAGAAACTGCCCCATTGTTCCAGAAAGCAGACTTCATCTTTAATTCGTAAGGGTGTGATCCGGGTGTCCGGATCAATCAAAAAGCCCGGCTATAGAATACGGCCGGGCGATGTTATTCAAGGGGTTATCCCTGAACCTGAACCGGTTTCCTTTCAGCCTGAACCGGTTGATATCGACATACTTTTCGAAGATACTCATCTTATAGTCCTCAATAAAGCTCCAGGGATTGTCGTCCACCCTGCCCCGGGCAACTATACCGGAACTCTTGTCAACGGACTTCTATATCATTGCCCGGGGATCGAAGGCATTGGAGGAGAAATACGTCCCGGAATTGTCCATCGCCTTGACAAGGATACTTCCGGTGTCATGCTTGTTGCAAAAAATCATATTTCGCATATCGACCTTTCAAATCAATTTAAAGCAAGAACTGTTGATAAAAAATATCTTGCATTGGTATATGGGAATCTTAAAGAACAAAAAGGTACCATTTCCCTTCCAGTTGGACGGCACCCCCAACATCGCAAACAGATGTCAACCAATAGCCGGAAACCAAAAGAAGCCAAAACAGTATGGCAGGTAAAAGAAAAATATGATGGAGTATCGCTTTTAGAAATTTCAATATTAACTGGCAGGACCCATCAGATCAGGGTACACTGTCATGCAATACATCACCCGATTGTTGGAGATCCGGTTTATGGGATTCGGAGTGCTAACCATAGGATCAAACAGCTACAAGTACATGGCAGTCTTATCCAGGCAGCCTGCCGACAAATGTTGCATAGCTGGCGACTTACATTTGATCATCCATATACGAAAGAAAAAATGACCTTTGAGGCATCCCTTCCAGAGGACATGCAAAATTTGATCGCAGCCCTCAGAGAAAGGTAGACCAAAAATAGGTATGCGATTCATCAAGGTTCTTTTTTCTCAGGATTTTTTTTGTCATCGATATTTTTTTCTACCAATTCAGCAACTTCTTTTGCAATCTGCACATCCTTTGAGGCCTTGGCTAACTTTTTTGGGTCTATCGAGGTGAGGGGTCCTGAGGATGGTTTAATGTTTTTACGTATTTTTTTTAAAATATCGTTTATATGGTCATCTGTTGCCATAACAAGACGTTTCCTTTCTATATCTGATCATGACCATTTGGAATGGCATTCAGCACAAGGGTCAGTGGTCGGTCCTCCTCACTCTTTCCGGTAAACCGGATCGGACCGGGTCTTCGATAATTGTCCTCTTCCGGGTTTGCGGCCAGCCATTTTTCCCTCAGTGATTCAACAACTTTGAAGGCGGTGGAGTGGGTGTTCACAACACTTTTTTCAATAACCAGGGTCAATTTTCCGTTTCTTTCTTCAAGCCTCATGAGTGGTGCAATGGGAATCCCGATCGGTTGCCAGGCTGAAAAATCAAATTCAAGATTTTTAATGGCAGCCATCTGCCCGGTAGCATTGTTTGCGATCAAGGCAAAAACCGTCAAACCGAGGTTATAGGTGTAGTTACAATCAAAACGGCTTGGATCACTCCCTCTGCCGTCATATCCATAAAAGTGCAACTGTGTTTTAAAATTTGGGACAGACTTTTTATATATTTTTTCAATGGCTTTTGGTATCTTATCTTCATTCTTGATGACTTTTCCCCTTATCAGTTCCTGTTTGAGTGTTTTATTGGACATGATGGATTCTTTCACAAGCAGATACGGGCCATTGTCATAATTCCGGAACAGTACCGGTCCGAAAAAATCCGGATCAAGCCCGTCTTTCTTCAGGGTTTTCCGGAAAAAGTCTTTATGAATTCCAAGTTTATATCTGCCTTTTTCTTTAAGGATATTCAGATAATCCTTTACCAGACCCATGAGAATTTTGTCTGTTTCCACCAGCGAAAACTGGAAGTTGCCATGACTATCCCTTTCCATTAAAAGACCTTCCTGGAAGAATGCCGGTATATCATTGAACAGATCGTCATCCCGTGTATTCCAGACAGATATGATCTCCTCTTCTCTGGACTGTCTGGCGAGTCTGCGAAGATAATCCAGCTTATCCTCCAGCAAGGGGAACTCTTTATGAAAATGTTTGTCATGGGTTGCATTGTATTCGGCAATGATCACATTCAGTTTGGTGATGAAAATCTGAATTTCATTGATAAATTCCAGAACGCCCTCTGGAATGACAAGCACTCCATAATTTTTTCCTACAGCGGCTCTTTTGACAATTCCGTCACAGATCAGCCTAGACAGATGGCGAAGTGTCATGCCGTAGGCGGTATAATCCACTATGCCTTGTTTTTCTGCTTGTGCAATCCTTCTCTTGTCAATATAATTTGCAAGATCTTCACCAATCAGGGTCATGTTTGCGTGAGTCTGCAGGGCAACTTCCAAGGCCAGGTGACTGGCCACCCTTCCCATAACCTTACAGATATGCCAGTATTTTACATCAGAACTACAGTCGTTACATAAATTACTGATTTCGTTTGCAAATGAGCGAGCGGCTGTATGGAAACCAAAAGACATGGCGCATAGAACTTTTCCCTTTGAATCCCGGACCTGGATATCACC
>PNOB01000155.1 GCA_013824585.1 Desulfobacterium sp.
TAACTGGTTTTGATAAATGTTCAAGATTCGGATCTTTTTCTTTTAGCTCTTTCATCGACTCTAAGAACGCTATATTCCCAGAGATAAACATTACCGGGATATTTTTATCTTTTTCCCTGATATGGTTATAAACATCTAAACCATTAATGTTTCCGGGAAGCATATAATCAAGGCTGACAATATCAAATTTGTTTCGATCAAAAATATCAATGGCCATTTGCCCATTCGCAGCGATTGACACAATATGGCTAAAAGGTTCCTGGGTTAATATCTGATACTGCACATCCGCTATTGCAGGTTCATCTTCAACCAGCAAGATACTTCTTTTATCATAGATTTTACTTTTCACTACCTCTTTTTTCTCATCTGAAGACAAGTGATCTTTGATTATTCTCAAAGCTATCGTAACCCGGGTGCCTTTCCCGACTTCGCTTTCAAGAGAAATATCTCCCTTATGTTTTTCCACAATATATTTTTTTACATTTGACATGCCAAACCCTGTTCCTTTAATGCCCAATTTGTAAGATGCTGTTTTATCATGGCTGCCTTTTAATGTAAAAGATGGTGTAAAAATTGATGCCTGATGTTCTTTTGGAATACCACAACCATTATCCTCAATCTCACAATAAATCTTATCGTCCTGAGAATATGCTTTCAAAGTTAATGTGGGATTTTCGACTTTGCTCATGGCATGGATTGAATTCAGTACAAGATTTACCAGCACATCCTGGGTCATTCCCGGATCAGCTAATAGCTTGGGTATTCCGGGTTTGTAATTTCTGCTGACTTGAATGCCGGTCAATTCTTTTTCTAACATTTTTAAGGCTAATTCCATTCTATCTTCGATTTTAAAATAGGTTTGTTTTGGCTCCTGATCTTTGGAAAAAGAGATTAAGGTATTTGTTATATCTCTTCCTCTTTCCGAGAATTCATTAATACGTTCTAACTTTTTTTTGGTTTTTTCATCATCGCAATTCATCATCGCAAGCTGTGCATTTCCCATTATTCCCATTAGAACATTATTAAAATCATGCGCCATTTTTCCTGCTACTTGTCCAATCAACGCATGTTTGCTCTGTTCTGCAGCAAACTCCAATGCTTTTCTTTTTTCTTCTTCCGCCTGTTTACGGTTGGTGATATCAAGAGCGGTGAATGTGACCCCCTTTGACAGATCGTCTAAATCCATGGGCGTGGAGCTGAGCAGTATGTTGACAATATGCCCGTTCTTACGCTTCCAAAGTGTTTCTACCGTTCCGATGCCGTGATCACGGATCTGTTTGTACTTCTCTCGCCCGACATACTCATACTCCTCGTCGCTCGGGTATAGCATCCTGGAGCTCTGGCCGGTTAGTTCCTCTTCCGAGTAACCCGTTATTTCACACAATCGAGAGTTGATCTTTGAAAACATACGGTCGATGACCACTCCGATACCGATTGGAGCAGCTCGGAATACGCTTGACAGCCACTCCTCACTCTCCTGCAGAGCCTTCTCCGCCTGTTTCCTTTGGGAAATATCTTGTATGTGAGAGATAAAGCATAAAGGATCTCCTTTTTTATCTTTGATTATTGAACTGGAAATCTGGCCCCATATGATGTGGCCTTGCTTGTGAAAGTATTGTTTCTCGAAAACAGCATTTTCAGCCTCTCCGGTGATACTCTTTTTTATAAATTTCGGGCTGATATGCCTGTCATCTGGATGTGTGATATCATTTTCCGTCATACTTTCTAACTCTTTCTTACTATAACCAAAGATTTCGCACATTCGATTATTGACTATTACCAGATTTCCATCTGTATCCACCAAACATACACCATCATTCGCATTTTCAAAAGCAAGACGGAACCGTTCTTCGCTCTCCTGCGGGTCTTCTTCAGCTTGTTTGCGTTTCGTGACTTCTTGCTCTAACTCCTTAACCCTTTTTTCCAATTCCTCATAGGTTGGTTTGATAGTCATCATAAACCCCCTTTAAAAGTCATAAAGGTGAGGATCAAATCATTTAATCTGAATGACTATTTTTCATAGTGATCCTGCGGCCGGATGGAAAGCATTCCCCCAGTCAGCCTTTTTAAAATGAGCAGTTGTGCCTTTGGGTTATCCAGCCACCTGGTCCCGCAGTTCCCGCCTGAGCACCTTGCCGGCCGCTGAAACCGGAATCAGTTGTATCAGTTTCACTTCCCGCAATTTTTTGTAGGCCGCCACTTGCTTATTGGTGAATTCAATCAGTTCTTCCGGTGTTGCCTGCATGCCGGCCTTCAGTTGAATGAACGCCACCGGCAGTTCACCGGCATTTTCATCCGGCTTTCCGACTACCGCGCACATTTCCACTGCCGGATGGGTATATAGAACTTCTTCGAGTTCGCGGGGATACACATTATAACCCTTATACAGGATTAAATCTTTTTTGCGGTCTGTAATATAAAAGAATCCATCCTCATCCTGTTTGCCGATATCTCCGGTAAACAGCCATCCGTCCTTCAATACTTCCGCTGTTGCCTCTGGACGATTCCAGTATCCTTGCATCACCTGCGGACCTTTGATGCAGATTTCCCCTTCTTCTCCGGTCGAAAGTTCTTCACCGGTTTCCGGATGCACAACCTTGCATTCCGTGTCGAATACCGGCAGTCCAACGGAACCGGCACGTGCCAGCTCCGGATCCGGCGGATTGCAGGTGGCCCCCATGGTGCATTCGGTCAGACCGTATGCTTCCAGAATCACGCCTTTGGGAAAGGCTTTGCGCATTTTTTCCAGAACCGAAATGGGCAGGGGAGCTGCACCGGAAGCCGCAATCTTGATTCCATTGAGGTCATATTTCTCGAAACCCGCCATGTTCACCAAAGGCACATACAACTGTGGCGCACCGCCCAGGGTTGTTGCGCCGAATTTGGCCACGCCTTCGATATACTCCACGGGATCGAAACGGGGATACACCACCATGGTGGTGCCGCTACTGACCATATTGTTCAGGTATCCTACGGTTCCCATGGCGTGGAACCACGGCACTACCACCAGCGCCGTTTCCCTGTCCCGGCTGACACGCCGGTCTTTTACCGGATCTACGCCTTCCGGAAATACCATTTCAACCTTTCCATCCTCAAGAATCTTAATCTGCGCACCGTTAAACCAGCAGCCGAATTGCAGTACATTGCTCGCCACATTTTTATGGGTCAGCATGACCCCCTTGGAAACGCCGGTGGTTCCGCCGGTATAAGCCAGATGGGCCAGGTCTTTATAGACATCGATTGCAACTTCCGGCGGAGCCGGATCATGGGCTTTGATCAATTCCACCATATCCAGTGTTCCGGGAACCGGAATCTTACCCAGGGGCTTTAAGGGCTGGATGATGGCATTGTAACAGTCGCCGATGCTGGTTGAAATGACTTTTTCAACCTTTGTCTGGGGCACTACAGCCTCTACGGAAGGATACAGTAGATCCAGTGTTATCAGTATCCTTGCACCTGAATCGTTAAGCTGGTGAATGATTTCGCGCGGTGAAAGCAGCGGACTCAAGGGCGTAAAGACAGCACCGATTCTCATGGCGCCATAGTAGGCGATGGCGAACTGGGGGCAGTTGGGCAGATGAATGGCCACACGGTCCCCTTTTTGAATCCCCAGCTTGATCAAGGCATGGGCAAACCGATCGGTAAGGGTTTTTAATTCACCATAAGTCAATGCCATTCCGCCGAAATGAATGGCCATCCGGTTGGGAACGCGCCCTGCAGTCTGTTCCAGGAAATGATAGATCGGTCTGTCTGGATAATTCAAATTTTTCGGCCACTGTTCCGGCCAGCTTGAAAAATTTTTCGCCATCCTAAACCTCCTCTCTCTTTATAATTTGTTTTTCAGGAATTTTTCAGGTGTGAACGTATGATCGACTATTATCATTGATCTCATCATCAAACAATATAAATTGACCAAATCGCGCAATGGTAAAACGAAGGCAATAAGACAAGTATGCGTAAACGCAAGATAATCTCGGCGTGTGTCCATATCCTGAATATATAAATTTATTGACATATCAGCGGTCTTGGCATATGCTTGTTTCCAAAAAAACAAGTTTTTATTTCCCACATGCTGTTTTCGATAGCATGGCAACATCTAATTCCGTTCAGATTCACAAGATCACTTAAAATGACAAGGAGATAACAAACAGTGGACTTGTTACAGAAATTCAGACAGCAATATGTCATTACCACCGAGCTGGGGCCGGTCAAGGGCGCCTTGTACGAAGAAGCCCTTGAAAAGGCCGGGGCATACCTCGACTTGGACGGCATCAATATCCATGATTGTCCCATGGGAAATCTGCGAATCAACTCCATTGCCATGGCCAATCTGATCCAGTCCAGATTGAATATCTCTGCGATTCCCCATTATACCTGCCGTGACCGCAGTCTGCTGGGCACCCAGGCCGATTTGCTGGGAGCGCATGCCTTGGGGGTTCGGGCGCTCCTGGTAACGACAGGGGATCCGCCCAAGCACGGCCCATATCCGTCCAAACCGGTTTATGATTACAACACCTTTGATCTGATACGGCTGATCAAAAAAATGAATAAAGGTTTGGATGCTAATGATAAGGAATTCGGCGGCAATACAGATTTCACTGTTGCCTGCACTGCCATGCCCACAGCCCGCGACCTTGACCGCGAATTGGAACGGATGCAGAAAAAAATCGACGCAGGCGCTGATTTTTTTCAGACCCAGGTTGTCTACGATGTGGAAAAAGCACTCTGTTTTGCCGAGGCCGCCCGCAAACTCGGCAAGCCGATTCTGATGGGCGTCATGCCCTTGAAAAGTGTTAAGATGGCGCGCTACATGCAGGAAAAGGTCGAGGGCATCGATGTGCCGGATGAAATCATTGAGAGCATGGAAAAGCACGGTCAAACCGGTGTCGATATCACGTGCAGGATCATCCGTGAAATCCATCCTTATGTGGAAGGCATACACATCATGGCTCTGGGAGATGTAAAAGGAACCAATCAGATCATCGAATTCACGCGTGCTCTTCCGCAAGCATAACGGATGGGAAAACCGCCAATAAGATCTATAAAGCAACCAAAGCCTAAATTTTACCGTAAACAATGTCGTTGACACATAAATGGATTTTATATATACTCTTTTTCAAAAAAAAGCATGATCTTATCCTCTAATTTTTACCATCTCTAAACAATAAGCGGTTTTCTTTCCCAAAACATTTTATAGAAGTTAAACGAGTTCAATATGTTGATATCCAAAAAAATATTTTGTTTATCCATTCTGATTGCCCTGATGTTGTCATTGAATGTTGGAAATGTTTTCTGCGCGGAAAAAACAATCTATGCCATTGAAAGCTATCATGCTGAATATCCCTGGGACGCCAGTTACAAAAGCGGTTTGGAAGAATCATTGGGAGGGAAATACAAGATAGTCTATTTCCAGATGGACACCAAGCGATTGCCGAAAAATCAACATCAGAGGATGGCGGGTCTGGCTTGGGAAAAATATCTTTTGGAAAAACCCGCCTTGGTCATTATCGGTGATGATGCCGGGTTGAAATTGCTGGGTCCCAAATTCGCAGAAACAAGTACACCGGTTGTTTTCCTGGGAATTAACAATAATCCGAGAAATTATTTTACCTCATGGCCGACCAATATAACCGGCGTACTTGAAAGGCCTTTATTAAAACGATCCATTCTCAATATTAATAAAATTCTTCCGAATACAAAGAGAGTTCTGGTTCTTTTTGATTCGGACATTACCGCGCAAATTACAAAAAAAGAGGTTTTTAATGATCAAGACAGTTTGTACATAAAAGATATCAAGGTAGAAATCAGATTGATCGGCGATCTACAGACCTGGCAAAATACAGTCCTTTCTTCAAAAGGAAAATATGACGCCTGTGTTGTCGGTTTATATCAATCCGTAAAGGATGCAGATGGTAAACCGGTCAATTCGGAAGAACTCATCGCCTGGACGTCAAAGAATACCCCTATCCCTCCTTTTGCCTTTTGGGATTTTGCAATCGGCAGGGATAAAACCATTGGCGGTTTGGTTCTATTTGGAAAGGAAATGGGTGTTTTGGCAAGCGGTTTAGTGCTAAAAATTCTTGAAAAAGGAAAAACCCCAAAAGAGCTGTTTCCGATCATGAATGATCAGGGGATTTTGTTGTTCAGCAAATCACAACTCACGAAATGGAACATAAAATTACCTGAGAATATGGCTTCAACTGCTGGTTTTATTGATTAATCAACAGTAAAAAAAGGAACCCTGGATCAGATTTTGAAAGATCATGGATTTTAGGCGCATTCGCATACAGAAACAAGAAGTACAGACGGGAGTGTATACTATGAAAACAAGAAGAATTGGAATTGCCATTAAAATCGTTTTTGCTGCGGGAACTGCGATTTTACTTCTCCTTTCCATCAATGGGGTGATTTTTCTCAATATGGAATCAAACCTTGTGTCCAGTATCCTGGAAGAATATGTGAAAAAAGTGGATGGGGAAATCGAGGAACAAGGGAAAATTCAAACCAGAACACTTCAGGAGAATGTATCCATCCATGCAAAGGTACTGGGAAATGCGGCCGCTACATTTTTATATAACCTGGATAAGGCATCCATGGAACGTATGTTGGATGCCTATATCAGGCTGCCGGAATTGAAAGCAGTCAAAGTGATTGATGAGGAAGGGACAACGTTCTTTTCCATCTGGAAAAATCCGGATGTTCAGGTGGGTAAGGACATTCCCGGTAATGTTGTTCTGGATGAAAAACTATCCGGCAAGGCAGATGCATTTGTCAAAGAGGAAAGAGTTGGTGAATTGTACATCTATTTTACGGATGAGATTATAAAGGCCCGGATGGGTCAAAGCAAACAGAAAGCCAAGACCGAGCTTGCGTCCTTTCATTCCAAGATTGATGATGAATTCAATCAATCCATCTGGATCCAGGCAGGTGTAATATTCGCCGTTGTGCTGATTCTTGCATTGGTGATTGTTTTTACAATGAAAACAATTGCAATTAAACCGATTCAGCTTGTCGCAGAAGGGGCAAGACGGTTTGCGTTGGGGGATATCGCCTTGGAAGGAATGAATTTGAATGAGATTGAAAAGATCAATAAACGTGGCGATGAACTGGGAGATACGGTAAGGGCGTTTTCTTCACTGACGATATATATGCAGGAAAAGGTAAAGGCAGCTGGTGAGATCGCCAAGGGAAATCTTGGTATTGATGTGGATATGAAATCAAAAGAAGATCAGCTTGGAGGAGCACTGGTACAGATGCTGGAAAGCCTGAACCAGGTCGTGGGAGATCTGTATTCAGCGGCGGAGAAGGTGGATAGTGGGTCCAGACAGGTCTCGGATTCCAGTCAGTCTCTTTCTCAGGGGGCTACGGAACAGGCGGCTTCTCTGGAACAGATAACCAGCTCCATGGCGGAAATCAACAAGCAGACAAAAACCAATGCGGAGAATGCAACCCAGGCCAACAATCTGTCTGCATCTGCCCAGGCTGCCAGCAAAAGCGGTGTGGGAAAAATGGAAACCATGATGGCGGCCATTGGAAGCATTAGTGCTTCCAGCAAAGAGATTGAAAAGATAATTAAAGTGATCGATGATATTGCTTTTCAGACCAATCTCCTGGCCCTGAATGCAGCGGTTGAGGCTGCCAGGGCAGGTAAACATGGAAAAGGCTTTGCGGTTGTTGCCCAGGAGGTTCGGTCTCTTGCTGCGCGGAGTGCAAAAGCAGCCCAGGAAACGGCCATCATGATCGAAGGGTCTGTCCGGAAGGTTGAGGAAGGCAGCCGGATCGCAAAAGAGACATCACAGGCACTGAATGAGATTTCGGAAAGCATCACAAAAGCAACCGACCTGGTCGGCGAGATCGCTGCGGCATCCAATGAGCAGGCGCAAGGCATATCCCAGATCAATCAGGGATTGTCACAGATTGACAGCGTCACTCAGAAAAACGCGGCCAATGCAGAGGAAACATCTTCCGCTGCTGAAGAACTGACTGCTCTGTCTGCGGAAGTCCGAACCCTGCTTTCCCGATTTCAGTTAAAAGGAAGAGATTTACATAGTGATCTTTCAAGTTTCAAAAAACCTTCTTCACCTGCTCCCGGCCGGGAAAAAGAGAGAAAAACCAAACCGTCGTTAAAACCCGTCGAGATTTCCTGGGGGCAGCCTGAATCAACCGGGCATGGCAAGGTGAAGCAGATTGAGCCTTCAAAGGTAATTGCACTGGATGACAATGAATTCGGGAAATATTAGCTTTTTTATCATGTCCATATTTCAGCAAACATAATTCGTTCCCACTAATGGCAACCCAATGCTTTTTTAAGAAACAGGCCCTGCTCACATGAGCAGGGCTTTTTTTGTCGTTTTTTTTCATGATCGAATGTTTTGAATTGAATCCAATCTGGTTTGAAAACAATTGACATCCATTATGTTTTATGAACATAAATTTATAATTATCTGTTAATATATATAATATAATTTACCTTTTGTTCAGTTACAAACTGTATAGTGTCATGGAAAACAGAGAAAAAAAAACAAGACAAAATGCCGGAATTCAAAAGCCAAGGATCATCAGAAGCTTCTATGAGACGATACTGGAAGAAGGGTTTGAGGGTGCATCCATTGCAAAAGTATCAAAGCGGCTGGATATTCAGTCAACGCTGATCATCCATTATTTCGGCAACAAGGAAAATATGACGCTGGCTCTGGTGGATTATGTGGTTGAAGAGTATTCGAAAATTTTTAAAAAGATCCGGAACCAGAGAAAGGACAGTGATCCGGAAGAGAGGCTACTGTCTTTTTTCAGAACCATCTGGAGCAAACCGTATTATGAAAAAATCGATATTGCAGCATCCTTGTCAGTAATCAGTGTGAGTTTCCGAAATCATCGGGTTCAGAAAAAGATTGAGTGGCTTTATCAGCAGTTTAAAGCCCTCCTGATTCAGGAGTTGGAAGTGTTTTTCGATCGAAAAGGGATTGAGACACAAGATGTTGAACGCGCAGCAAATGTTCTGCTTTCAATGGTCGAAGGCTCACGGCATTTTCGGCATTTTTTTATAAAGACCCAAGATATCAACCAATACAACCGGGATATGATGATGGCAGCCATCAGCATGGTTAAAAACCAATCATGGCAGGAGGAATTATTTTAATGATTACCAGACAAGATATGATTGCACTGGCCGGCAAATACGGGTTTGAAGATATCGGGTTTACCACTGCCGAGCCGTTTTCGTCCCATAAAACTTTTTTGGAAACCCGGCAAAAAGAATACGGATGGGCTGAAACTATCGGACTGTCATTGATTGACGGAACCGATCCAAAAACCATTCTGCCGGATGCAAAAACGATTATTGTTCTGATGGAGGTTTATTTCCGGCAATCCTATCCCCGGTACATGGAAGGCCATTTTGGCCGATGTTATCTGGATGATGACCGGGTAACCAAGGATGGCCTGGCAAAAAGAATAAAGGGTTTCAGAGGCGAATTAAGGGAGCACGGCATAGAGTCAAAGGTTCCCTTTAACCTTCCCCATCGTGTTGCAGCAGCCAGGGCCGGAATGGGGACATTTGGAAAAAACTGTCTGTTTTATTCCAGCAGGGTTGCACGGAAAAGTTCATGGGTTCTGCCCATAGCGATTGTGATCGATCATGAGTATGAGCCGGGTGAACCAACGGTTGAAATGGGATGTCCGGACTGGTGCCGAAACGCCTGTATCGCTGCCTGCCCGACCCGGGCATTAAAAGGAAACGGAAAAATTGACCCGCAACTTTGCATCTCCTATCTTTCCTATTTTGGTCAGGGATTG
>PNOB01000156.1 GCA_013824585.1 Desulfobacterium sp.
TAAAGGACGGTTGCATACAGCTGCATTTTATGATCCAGCCAGAAGGCGATTCCTTCATCATCCAACACGTATTTGTATTTCAGCGGCCTCCCATCGTTGTAAAAGATATACAGCTTTTTTTCTCCAGGATATTGAAGCGGAAAGTCACCTTTTTCCTTACCGGTGGGGTCTGATTTGTTCTCGGTTTCAGTCGTCGCCTTGGTCTGAATGATCGGGGAGGGCTGGTAATTGAGTATGGCAATATCCGCAGACGCGCCGAACTCTTTTTCAATATCCGAAAGTTGTATCCCCCTGGATGGCCGTTTACTGCCAACAGAACCCTTAAAACCTCGGGCAAGATAAATCTGTTCAACCCGATCGTTCTTATTGATAAAAACGCTTAACCCCATGGATTCATATTGAAGGCACATTCCGTCGCTCTTGATGATATCCGGAGTTCCCAGCGTTTCTATGATTTCTTTGCGCGGCATATCCAAACTGACCAGGCGCAGAGTGTTTTCAAATTGAATGCTCATGGTTGTAATGGAAATTCCCTGTATCGGAAATGCCAGAATCAGCATCCCGCACAATACGACAATCAAGGTTTGATGGGTTTTCATTGTCTTTCTCCTTTCTGAATATCCGTTGCGCAACGTTCAAGCACATTGATGAAGACCGTCATGCGGTTATCGTTCAATTTCAAGGCGATCTGCCGGGCGTGTTGTCCAATCTGTTCGGCGGATTCCTTGTGATTCCATAAATATTGGATGTGATCGGCCAGCTCTTTATCGTTCCCTGCCTCAAAAAAAAGGGCGGAATGCCGGTGAACCGCATATTCTTTCGTAGCCATATTCTCCGTGATGATGAGCGGCCTTGCCAAGGCCATCACCTCCAGCATACTAAGTTGTCCGGCTGAAACACGATAATCTTTCAGCGGAAAGACCACCATCCGGCTGGACGCAATCCACTCGATGAGTTCTTTATCGGAAATCCGGTCCCGGAGGATGGACACATTCTCCGGAAGCGGGACATGAGATTGATATCTCTGGGATAAAATATAAGTCTTTATATTTAAATGGGAAACAGCCCGCACCAAGGTCTCGAAGTCGCGGTCACTGTTCCCATAAGAAAAAATATAATCCTTCTTGGGATGGTCCGGTTCCTCAAAATGGGACCACGGCGCCATCAACGGTAAGAATACAATCCGGCTTCGGGAAATGCCGAACAATTGGCTGTAAATCTTCTCTTCTTCTGTAGACGTACAGAAAAAATAGTCAATTCCAGGGATTGCCAGTTTCATCAGCGCGATTTGAATCCGATACAGCCATTGCGTCTGTGTTAAATCAATATGAAAATCCTGAATGATATGAACCGGCGGCTTGTTGCAATGCACAACGCGTTTCAGGATACCATAACAGATTCCCAGTCGCATTTGCCAAGATATGGTCACATTAAAATGTTTTCTCGGGATCAATGCCAAAAGCGGCACATAAAACTCTGATAAATAATTGGATATATTAGTGAATCTGCTACTGATCGAACGTTTAAACGACACCGGCTGGACAATATCAATACGTCCGACCATTTTTCTCAGAAGAAGGAGGAGGGACCATTCCCCCTCTTCCTTCCAGTTGACGAGTATCAAAAGGTTTAATTGAGCTGTCAACGACTTATGGTTTGTCATACGTTTCTTTCAATGATATCGATAATTTTTTTTGCATAATCATCCATGTTATGTTTTTCAAGTACAGACTGTCTTGCACACCGACCCATAGCCTCGGCTTTTTCAGGATCTGAAAAGATTGTATTTATCGCATCAACAATCGCATCCGGATCTTTCCACGGGACCAACAGTCCGTTTTTCCCATGTTCAATATATTCTTGAGTAACGATGGTTTGCGTGATGATCACAGGCTTTCCATAACACATGGCTCTGAGCAGTACCGTCTCTCCTGCGGGAGAGGTAATTCTGTCTAGCGGAAGAATGACTGCCGCAGAATGTTCCATCAGTTCGTCTGCCTTTTGCCCAAATGCGTTACTGTAAATCGTGACATTATCCGGAATTACCAGATCTTTTAAGTAAGGTGCAAGGGTTGCGATAACAAATGGTTTTAATGTTTTTCTTGCAGCTTTCATCAAGGTTCGATAGTCTCGGTAGCTTAGGCCTACAGAATACAGATAACCGCCAGCCTTAAATCCGCTAAATTCCGGATTTTCTTTAAAGTCTATTGGCAGCTTTAGATGAACGACTTTAGTGCATGGAAGGTGGAATCGTTCTTTCATTAGGCGCATATAAGAATTGGATATAAAACCGATATGATTTATTTTTTTGTAGGATAAGGCAATAAAGCATCTCCGCAGTCTTTCCAATAAAAGATTGTTTCGTTCAACGATAGTGGCAACGAGAATGAATATTTTAGGAGAACTTGAGAAGGAGAAAAGCTTGAAAAGTCCCAAAAACATCCCCATAACTTGCTGCCAGGCAATCATGTAATCGTAGTCATGACGACGTCTGAAAGCTTTTAAACTAACCCAGAAAGATTGAGGCCAATGTGAAAGGATTTTGTTGACAGGTGTCCACTTTGATTGGTGAAAATTAATGCCCATAACTTCACAGTCCAGCCCGTTTTTTCGAAGTGAATCAAATAATAAAGATCCTTGTTCAGGGAGCCAGTCCACCAACAGTAATACACGAGGAGTTTTTTTCATCACTGCCTTCTTGATTCCTAAATTGAAATCAATTTGTTAGAATTTCTCCTGCACAATAATGGCGGTCATCAACGCCTCAAAGGCTCTGGCCATCTGCTCGACGCTGAGAAGCTCATCGACCATCTGACGCGCCTTACGGCCCATCCGTTTATGCAGTTCCGGATTCCGTAACAGCAGTATAAGTTTTTCAGCCAGTGCCGCCGGATCATCGATGGGAACCAGAAAACCAGTTTCATCCGGAATAACGATCTCTTTCATGAACCCGACGTCGGTGCATACAATTGGCACCCCGGCGGACATCGCCTCGATGGCGGCAACGGAGAGGCACTCCTGTTGCGGATAGGAGGAAAGCGAGTTGATGTCCACCCCGGCAAGAATATCCCCCAGCCGACGTTGAAACCCCACGAAATGGACTCGATTCTCCAGTTTAAGCTCGTTTGAGAGATTCTCCAGAAACGACCGTTGGGGACCATCACCGATAATCAGAAAATGGGTATCGGGTATGGCATCCACAACCTTTCGGGCAGCCTGCAGAAATACGTGATGGGCCTTGTCCGGCCGAAGCGCAGCCACGATACTAACAACGCGGCTTTCCGGTGGTATTCCCAAACGATTTCGAGCCTCTTGAGGGCTTAGATTCGATTGAAACCGTTTCGGATCCACACCGTTATAAATGACCCGGATCTTGGAGTGAGGGATTTTCTCTTCCATAGCAATGTAATCGCCATGTCCCTTTGCGGCGGCCACAACATAGTCGATACCCAAATGAAGGATCCGGCGCCCCATCATGGTCAGCTTGTGAAAAGGGTATCTCTTGAAGGTTTCGTTTTCCCAATTGATGCAGGTCCGAACCCTGGCAAGTTTGGCCGCCAGAACCCCAAAAAACAAGGTGTTGAGGTGATTGATTAGAAAAACAACATCCGTCTGATTTTCTTTCAGAAGTCTTGCCAGTCTGAAAACCCCGGACAGGTCAAATTTGGATCGGATAATACCGGTGCTGACCGGAAATCCAAGTTGCAGTATTTCGTTTCCCAGAATGCCCGGTTCCCGTAAAAAGAAAATATGAAGGTTAAAGCGCTGCCGGTTGATGTGGCGAAGCAGTTCGAGCAGTAACTGCTCAGCGCCGCCGATGGTCAGCAAGGATACCACGACGGCAACGCGGGTTCTCTGGGGATCGACCATGGCGCTATCTCCGTTTATAATTAACGATGACCGTTTCAAACAGGTTCATCAAACGGTCCATTTGATCTTTAATCAGCAGCGTTTTTTTTACATAAGACTGACCGGCTATTCCCATCTGAAGCAGTTTATCCTTATTTGAAAGCATCAGGTCCATTTTTTGCGACAGATCGTCGCAGGAATCCGGTTCAAACAGTTCTCCGGTTACCCCTTCCTCAACCTGTTCGGGAATTCCGCCGATACGGGATGCCAGAACCGGAGTCCCATTGAGGAAACTTTCATAAATGCTGAGCGGAGCATTGTCGTACCAGCGGCTGGGAACGACACTGAACAGGGCTTCGACAATCCATTGAGTCAGTGTTTGCCCGGACTGAAATCCCATGAAATGGATGCGGTTTTTCACATGAGGTTCAATAAGCCGTTTCAACCGCTCCTCTTCTCCATCATAACTTCTACCGATGATATAAAGATCTATCGGCGGATTCAGTTTCTGAAATGCGCCGATCAGGGTATCTATCCCCTTTTCATAAGATAATCTACCAAAATAGAGAATATAGCCTTTTTTATGCCAAGCCTTATCCGGAGCTACGGTTCTTTCAATCGGATACTGCAACACATGAATGCGCTCTGCGCTCTTTACCTCTCCTTCTCTCCTGCCCTCCCTTTCTCTTTCCCCTTGTCTTTTTCTCATTCCCTGTCTTCTTTCAATCGGATAATACAACACCTGCAGCTTGTGTTCGGAAACACCGCCTTCAAGAAGTTTATTTTTCATGAACTCACAGGGCACAACAAAGGCATCCACCAGTTCATACAATCCGAGCAAGCGCTGGATATACATGGCGGCAACCCGCACCGCCGAGGCAGCAAGATTGTTCTTTACGCACCGGTATTGGAGCCCATGGTAATAGTGCCCCCGGACGCAGAGCGTGCAGGGCTTGCCATCTCGAAGCAGCGAATAGCTGGGACAAAGCAGATTGTAGTCGCCGACCTGCATTACCACAGGGATCTGATGACGTTTCAAGGTGTGGATGATGCTCGGCGACATGTAGTTATAGATATTGAGGATATAGGCGATATCCGCCCCATGAATCGCTTTCAGCAGCCGGCTCAATTTTATTCTTGCTTCAAAAGAATATGTGCTTCTGTCCAGAAAACGCAGGATATTGGCAGGCGTAAACCGGATATTTCCCCAAAGCGCCTGTGCAGGGTCCCCCGGAGGCGCCATAAAATAGTCCTGATACGGAGAGGGCCATGTCCCTGCATAATTGACACTGAAAGGAATGGTCGAATGTCCTCTGG
The DNA here is from genome assembly GCA_013824585.1 of Desulfobacterium sp. Lineage (GTDB taxonomy): Bacteria > Desulfobacterota > Desulfobacteria > Desulfobacterales > SURF-7 > QZKS01. Next base: position 5,167 of record PNOB01000156.1, read on the forward strand.
CCGACAGATAATTCATTACATTATAAAGATATTTCTCCACACCGCCGTTTAAAAAAAAATATTTATTACAGAAGACAATCTGCATTTAATGTTTTTCTCCTAGATCTATTCGAAAAATCCCGGTTCCATTGAATCCGATGTATCCTGCGGCCGGCTCTCCCGCCATCATGGTGATGACATTCATGTTCACGCTTGGAATATCCATCGGAACCTGTCTAAACGTCTTTGCACTGTCCGTGCTGATAAAGAGCCCCTCCGTTGCCCTGACATCATAGCGAATCGTTCCCGCCAATACCAATCCCGCTCGCTGGGGGTGAAATGCGACACTGTATACGGCCATTTGAGGAGATGCGGCCACAGGAAGGTGGATTTCCTGCCAGTCTTTCCCTTCATTATTTGAAACCAAGAGCGTATTGCCACTACAGCCGGCCACAATCCGGGATGGCGTGGAAGGATCTATGGCCATGCCAAATGTAAATCGCTCTCCTCCGGTTGTCACACGCTGCCAGGAGCGTGCGCCATTGATGGATTTGTAAATACCGCCTGTCTGTGTGCTCGCAAAAAGGGTGCCGGGTAGTCGAGGATGAACCCGCAATGCCCCCGGTCCCTTGATGTAAGGTGTCGTCAACCCCTGATTCATAGGAGACCAGCTTTTCCCTGCATTTACGGTTTTATATACCCCATATCCATTGGTTCCCACATAAAACGTGTCATCAGAAAGAGGGTCCAGTTCCACATTGGTTGCCAGCCCATCAATATATCCCCGTTTGGAAAGGGCTTCCATAGGTATGGAAAACCCGATATCCTTCCAGGTTGTGCCCGAGTTCCGGGATTCATACACATGGATTCTCCCTTTTTTGCTCCAGGGATTCATCAGCAAAACCATCCGGGAAGGATCGTTCGGGGATATTTCAATCTCCTGTGCATGGCCATCGGCAACGCCATTCATCGCTCGTCTCCACCGTTTTCCCGAATCTTCAGAGACCATCAGGCCATTGTCCGCGGCGCACAGATAGATGGTTTTGGGGTTCCGGGGATGAATCTTCAGGTCATTGATGCAGGTGTTTTGAAGGCCATAATGTTTTTGATACCAGTGTTCTCCATCATCAGCGGTCAGCCAGAGGTTCCACCAGTCCGTCATGAAGAGGGATTGGGACGTTCCAGGAACAAAGGCCATCTCTTCAACACCCGAAAGTGTGTTGGTCCAATTGGAAGGCGCTTCCGGATCGACCTGAAACGAGAGGATGGATTTCCAAGTCGCTCCGCCATTCTGGGTTTTGTAGAGCAGATGCGGCCAGTTTTCCGGGTGTGAGCCGATGAATACCAAGTCCGGATTGTTTGGATGAACAAGAAGGGATTTATAACCCTTGGACTTTGGTTGCATTGCAACAGGGCGACCCTCCCAGGCGCGGGCTGTTACATTCCATCGGAACAGGCCGGTCTGTTTTTCTATCATGTAGAGGGAATTGCGCGAAGAGGCGATATCCATAATCTCGACAGAACCCTGCGATAGTCCTTGATTTTGCAATTTCCAGTTTTGCCCCTCCATCCGATAAACACCGCGGGCGGTTCCGGCATACAAGAATCCATCATATACTGTGAGTCCATTGATCTTGAAACGCTCCAGTCCCTGAACCGTCTGCGGGGGGGTTTTAAGATTGTTCAATGGAAGTTTGAAAACCCCTTGTGTATCGGTTCCAATCCACAGCGATTTTCGGGTAAAGAGCAGCAACCTGCTTCCAAAATAACGTGAAGCATAGTGGATTTCGCTGGATATCCGAACCCAACCGTCGCCGTGATTGATACTGTAGTAAAGACCGTCGTCTGTCAAGGCGACAAGCTGATGGGGAGGGGCCGGATTTATCGCAATATCCGCAACTTCAAAGCCCTCCAAGCCCTTTCCGATCAGTACAAAGTGGTTACCGCCATCCCGGCTTCTGTAGATTCCTGCAACATCCGATCCGACATAAACGGTTTTGGGATTCGATGGATCGATCGCTATGGCTGTAAATCGCCCACCGCCGCCATAACCAGAAGGCTCCCATGACAGGCGGATGTTTTCAGCATCTGCGCTGATTGCAATCAGCATGGAAAACAGGACTGTTAAAACGATTAGGTTCAGGCAGCGCCTCATTACTCTCCCACTGTCGTACTCTTTTGAATCTGCTGCTTGGGTTGCAGGTGAAACGATTTTTGGCCGTATAGTCGGGCGCTGTACAGAACAAATGACTTTTCAACCGGATCATACCCCTTCATCCAAACAGTCCCTGAAACCGTGTTTGAATGGAGGCGAAGCTTCAGTCTTCCAGCTCTGGCATTGATCAGCGTCGGAAGGGCTACTTTTTCAGCATATTTTTCTTCCTCATAAGCCGCGCCCGTGTGCCTGAGCAGCTCCGGACTCAAGAAAATGAAGTGCATCGGGACCTGTTTGACGAATGTGCGTTTGATATCACAGGTGATCTCGTTTGCAATAGCCGTCATTTCTGAATGTTCGGCATTCCAGAAAAAGCTGTTTCTGGAGTTTTTCTTGGGGAAACCTTCAATGATAAGCTGGTAGCGGTTGTTGCTTCCCGGGGCAGGCGTCATCAGGGTCAACAATGCCTGAGCTCCTGAGAACGTTTCATTCATCACCGTACCGGAAAGCTGCACCAGATATTGCTTTGGAAATTCTGTTCCTTCCAGGAGATCTTGTGCTACTGAGTGAGAAAGCAAAAAACCTGAACCGAGAATCAGCAGCATTCCGATGAGAAAATGACGCAATAAGTTTTTCATAGCCGTCAGGGACCCTGCTTTTTTGATTGGGTTTGGTGCCAGCCCCATGCTGTTGAAATGGTTTCCTGAATGTCGATGAAATCCGGCCTCCAGTCCAGCAGCAAAGCTGCATGGTCCGCCTTTGCCACCAGCGCCGGGGGATCGCCGGGGCGTCTGCCGACGGGTCGATAGGCCACCGCTTTTCCTGTAACCTGCTCAACGGCTTGGATGACTTCCATCACGGAGTGCCCCTCTCCCGTCCCCAAATTCACGCATAGGCTTTGACCGGATTGGGTCAAATATTTCAAGGCAAGGAGATGGGCGCCGGCCAAATCCGTTACATGGATATAATCTCGAATCGCCGTGCCGTCCGGGGTGTCATAATCGGTCCCATAGACTTCCGTGTAATCACGCGGGCCCATTACCGTTTGCAAAAGGAGGGGAATCAAATGGGTTTCTGGATCATGGGCTTCTCCAATTTGCCCTTCAGGGTCGGCGCCTGCCGCGTTGAAATAGCGCAGAATGGCGTGCCGTATGCCGTATGCACTCCCATAGTCCTGGATGATCTGTTCCATCATGAGCTTGGTGCGGCCATAAGGATTAATCGGGAGCTGCGGGTGGTTTTCGGGTATGGGAACCTGCAGCGGCATGCCATAGGTTGAACAACTGCTTGAAAAGATGATATTCTTGCAGTCGTGTCGCCGCATCGCCTCCAGAAGCGAAATCGAACCGGCAACATTGTTCTGATAATATTTTGCCGGGTGTTCAACCGATTCTCCGACATATGCATAAGCGGCAAAATGGATAACCGCTTTGGGCCGATAGTCAGAAAATACCTGATCCAGCACCAAAGAATCGGCAATATCTCCCTTAATGAGCGGCCCCCATTGGACAGCCCATGTATGTCCATATATCAGATTATCGAGACAGATGGGCAGGTAACCCACAGCCGCAAGGGCCTTACAGGTGTGACTGCCAACATAGCCGGCGCCTCCGGTAATCAGAACGTGTTCGGTCATCGCAAAATCTCCCTTTATTTCCGGCAATCCGTCAGTATGTTTTATAAAATACTTGCGTTTTGTTGTGTGAAGCATATGAATAAAGACAATGGTTTGTCAAGTAAATTGACCACACCGTAAAAAATATAAATAAATGCTTGACAACTTTTTTTTTTTGTATATTTTAGAATTGTATTGGAATAGTCTGGAATTATCTTGAAGGTTTCTAATATGAATGGAAATATGTTGAAGGATCGGCGCATTTCCGAAGGGCTTACGATAACAGAGCTTGCGCGCTTCTCCAAAATCAGCACCAAAGTGATCAGCCAGACCGAACGGTTTTTGATGAATCCGACCGAAGTAACCAAGAGAAAAATTGTCAATGGATTAAATGCAGCAAAGAAGCCAGGGGGGAAACCCTACGACTTTGAATATATTTTCCCCATACAAAAAAAGGCTTGAACGCTTTTCTTTTTGAATATTTTGGGATTGCATTTAAGGTAGTATCGAATCACTGGGGCGGTTATGACTATGAACGGAAATAGATTAAAAGATCGGCGCATTTCCGAGGGGCTTACGATAACGGAACTGGCGCGCTTGTCCAACATCAGCACCAAGGTAATCAGCCAGACCGAACGGCTATTAAGGGATCCGTCTGAGGTAACCAAGAGAAAAATACTAAATGGGTTAAATGCGGCGAAGAAGCCGAAGGAAAAACCCTATGACTTTGAATATATTTTCCCGCGAATGGATGGTGATTGACTGTATGAGCGACAAAGTTCCTGAATCAAAATCAATGGATCCGATTCGTAGTTTCCGCGC
>PNOB01000157.1 GCA_013824585.1 Desulfobacterium sp.
CAGGCAGATCATTCAAATCCACATGATCTGCAGCAATCCGTTTCAATTCCCTGATGGAAACCGCAGAATCCACTTCCATGCGCCGACAGCTAGCTTCACATTTATGTGGGCATACACGCCCGAGAATACCTGGGAAGGGAAGGTCTTCCATTATAATTTCAATCGCTTCTTTATATTTCCCCTGTTTCACCATTGCCACATAACCCTGAACATTCAAATGGGCCGGACACCCCATGCGACAGGGAGCTGTATCCAGCTTTTCAATGACAAAACCACTTGGAATGGCCTGGGCGTATGGTTTATAGGTTGCCTTGCGATTTGCCAGACTCATGTCATACTCACTGGGACGCTCCACTGGACACACTTTTGAGCAGTCTCCACAGGCTGTACATTTATCTAGGTCTATATATCGAGGAGATTTTACGAGTGTTATTTCAAAATTACCCTGTTCACCATCAATCTTTTCTACAGTGGAACAGGTATGAAGTTTGATATTGATGTGCCGGCCGACCTCGACCAGTTTCGGTGAAATAACTCACATTGCACAATCATTTGTCGGAAATGTCTTATCCAGCTGAGCCATGACACCGCCAATAGCCGGGGATTTCTCAACCAGATGAACATAGTAACCAGAATCTGCCAAATCCAGAGCCGATTGCATACCGGCAATACCACTTCCAACCACCATCACAGAGCCCTGGATATCTTTATTTTTTTTCCCTGTCATTATTTACTCCTATATCTATGAGCACGTTATCCTGCCCCGAACCCCAAGGCAGAAAAAAGAATTGTATTTTTTATTAAACTCCCATACTTTTGTCAATAATTAAATTATGAATGAAAAACCCACAGGGTTCGGATTGACATTCCGAATTTTCATGGTAAAACAGACAATTATTATAATATCAGAAAGATCGGTATATGAAACCATCTGAAGAAAAAACATAAAAAGCATTAGAAAATGAACACTAATCATGAAAGTCAAAAAGACAGGCTTTACCAGGCCCTTGTCCACAGCATTACAGATTATATTGTAGGCATTAATAGCGATTTTAAAGTGATTATTGCCAATAATCCTTTTAAGCAGGATTTCGGGCTTCAATCCGGAGATCAATGCTTTAAAGCCTGGAAAAAAAAAGATCAGAAATGTGAAAACTGTCTTGTGGAGCGTTCTTTTAAGGATGGAGAGATTCATCATTCAGAAGAAACCGTGATTCGGAATGACGGGAAAGCCATCCAGATGCTTATCAAATCAACACCGATTAAGAACGAAAATGGCAGTGTTATCTATGTTCTTGAAAGCGCAACAGATATTACCGGAAAAAGGCAACTTGATTCGTCCATAAGAAACCAGACCGACAATCTTTATGATGCAGTCATCAACCGTCTGGAAAGCCTTCAAAAATCTGAAGAAAAATATCGAACCATATTTGAACGTTCCAGAGACGCCATACTGCTTACCGACATTGAAGGAAGACTTATTGATATCAATAGTGCTGCAATCAAGATATTGGGTTATGAGTCCAGAAAAGAGATCCAGTCCCTTGAAACGGCAACCGAATTGTTCAACAATCCTGCGGAGCTCAAGACATTTCAGGATGTACTTACCCAAAAGGGATTCATTCTGGAGTTTGAACCTTGCTTAAAAAGAAAGGACGGTAGCCTATTTGATGCCTCGGTTACATCCAGTGTAATCACGGATGTTACTGGACGCAATACCGGTCTGGTAGTCATGGTTCGTGACATAACAAGTAGAAACCAGGCACAGAAAAAAATTGAAAAACGTAATGCAAGACTTGCAACCCTGAATGCAATTGCAACTACCGTAAACAGCAGTCTTGAACTGAATGAAGTCCTGGAAATAACAATTGATAAAATTCTCGAAATTCTTGAATCGGATAATATCCGGATCTATCTTCTGGATGAAAAACGCGAAAAGTTGATTCTTACTGCATGGAAAGGACTCTCACAGGATTTTATCGATAAGCATTATATGAAAACACGTCAGGTCGGGGATGGCTTGTTGGGTCAAACAATCCTGACTGGTGAAACCCGGGTTGCTGATAATATTTCACGATCAGGAGACCCTTATGTCGAAGATTTCAATAAAGAGGGTCTGAAATCAACGATCTACATCCCCCTAGCCTCAAATGGGGAACAGATTGGAGTCATGTGCGCATCAAGCCGGACAAGATTAACAATTTCAAAAGGGTATGTCGACCTTCTGACAGCAATCGGAAATCAAATCGGAATGGCTGTCGAGAAAGCCAACCTGTATGAAGATGTAAAAAAAGCATACATAGAACTGATCGATGCAAAAGAACAGATTATCCGGACTGAAAAGCTGGCATCACTTGGAAAGCTTGCCGCAACCATTGCACATGAAATCAACAACCCTCTGGCAGCGGTTCTTACCTATATAAGATTGATGATGAAATTGGTGAATCAGAACCACTTTGGCCAAGAAAGAATCAAAGATATATCCAGATATTTAAATACAATGGATCGAGAGACGTCAAGGTGCGGTGAAATCGTAAAAAATTTGCTGGATTTTTCAAGACAATCCAAGATATCCATTGGCTTGCATCCAATCGACGAAATTTTGGAGCGCTCCCTGGCTCTGCTGAATCATGATCTTGAAATCAATGGAATTCGTCTGATAAAAGAACTGGCTCCGAATCTCCCGATGGTCAAATGTGATTTCAAACAGATTCAACAAGTATTTTTGAATCTGATCAGCAACGCCTCTGAAGCCATGACCAAAGGTGGAAGTCTGACCATACAGACCCGGATTGCACAAGATAAAAATTTTCTTGAGGTTGTAGTCAAAGACACGGGTTATGGAATATCCAAGAAAGACATAGAAAATATTTTCGAACCGTTTTTTACAACAAAAGAAGAAGGACGAGGAGTGGGTCTCGGACTCTCAGTTGTTTACGGGATTATTACACAGCATAATGGAATAATCCAGGTGGAAAGCACACCAGGAGTTGGAAGCTCATTTTATGTATACTTGCCTGTGGCTTAAAATTGTTCTTCAAAAAAACAGAAAAACTAAGATATCACAATCCAGACTTCTTCTCTTGGCCAATAGCCGGGATGAAAAATAGAGATGAGTGAGCAACTCATTCACGAGGAAATAAAGTAAATGAACAAAAAAACCAGAATTCTTATTGTGGATGATGAGACCGCTATCCGTGAAAGTCTTAAAGACTGGCTATTGGAAGATGGATATTCAATAGACCTGGCTTCCTGCGGAGAAGATGCGGTTGCCATGGCCGGGGAAAAAAACTGGGACATTATTGTACTGGATCTCAAAATGCCAGGCATGGATGGACTGGAAACCATGGAAAGGCTGAAAGAAATCAGACCGGAAACAGAGATCCTCATGATGACAGCATTTGCCACGATTGATACAGCTGTCAAGGCCATCAAGCAAGGCGCATTTGACTACCTGGTAAAACCGTTTGATCCGGATGAAGTAGACATGCAGATCAAAAAAATTGTTACTCACAAACAACTGGTCATGGAAAATATTCTACTTCGCCAGCAGCTTGAGGATAAAAGCAGGTATGATGAAATCATTGGAAGAAGCGATTCCATGCAGGAAATTTTTGATCTGATCTCACGCGTCGCGCCAACGGATTCAACAGTTCTCATAACAGGAGAAAGCGGAACCGGCAAGGAACTGGTAGCACAGGCCATCCATGGAAACAGCAGAAGATGCTACATGCCGTTTATCGCTGTAAACTGCGGAGCACTTCCGGATTCTCTTCTTGAGAGTGAACTTTTCGGCTATGAAAAGGGCGCATTTACCGGCGCGGAATACACGAAAAAAGGCCGTTTTGAACTGGCTGACAAAGGGACACTTTTTTTAGATGAAATCGGCGACATCAGTCTTAAAACACAAGTTGAGCTGCTCCGGGTTCTTCAACAGAGAGAATTCAGACGTTTAGGCGGTCAAGACCTGATCAATGTCGATGTCCGGATAGTAGCGGCTACAAACCGTAATCTGCAAAATGCCATCAGGGAAAAACGATTCAGGGATGATCTTTACTACCGCTTGAATGTAATCTCAATTCATATTCCCCCATTAAGAGATCGGAAAGAGGATATTGAATTGCTTTCCGAAGCGTTTATTCGTCGTTACTGCCTTGAAATGAATAAAGAGGAAAGGAAAATTACCCCTAATGCGAAAAAACTTTTACAGGATTACGACTGGCCCGGCAATGTCAGAGAACTGGAAAATATCATAGAAAGAGCGCTTGTGATTGGCAGAGGGGATAAGATCACAGAAGAAGATCTGCCATTCTCAAAAAAAACAGACACCCTTCCTCCGCTTCCAAAATCCCTAAAACTCATGGAGAAGGTTCATATTGAGAGAGTTCTTTCAGAAAACGATTGGAATATCAGTAGATCAGCCCAGGATCTGGGAATTGACAGGCAAACCCTGTATAACAAAATTGAAAAGTACAATATTCAAAAAGAGGATTAATTCTCTTATGCTACAGGTGCATCCAACACTGTGATCAGCAGTATATCATCAAATCACATAATCATTGCCCCAATTGGCAGTTTTATTAAAGACAGCATCCTTAAACAATTGGTTGAGTTCATTTATGATCGATGTGGACTTGACTGCCGGATTGAAGCCAAAGTGGAGATCCCGGACTACTGTCACAATAAAATCAGAGGGCAATACGACTCAAAAGAAATTCTGAAATACCTGATCAGCCATAGCCATCCAAAATCCCTGAAGTTTATCGGCATCACTGAGCTGGATCTGTTTGTGCCTATCCTTAAATATGTTTTTGGTCTATCGCAAATTAATGGCACATTTTCTATCATTTCACTCCACAGGTTATATCCAGGCTTCTATAATGATCCGCCAAACCCGAATCTTTTCTTTTCAAGGATGCAAAAAACAACACTGCATGAGCTTGGCCATGCTTTCGGACTTACTCACTGCCGAGAAAAAAAATGTGTCATGTACTCCTCCATCAGGATAGCAGATACAGATATAAAAGAATCTTCCTTTTGTTCGACATGTTTTGAGCTTTTCAAATGGCACCGTGAGAATACAAAGTGAAATAAAAGGACAAGCATCGACAACCTTGATATAATCAAACAACTGCCTATTTTTTCGGCACTATGCCTATTTTTTCGGCATATGCAGATAACATATTATAATTACAAATTATTATCTTTTAATTACCTCATACTAGCAACCGGCCTGCCGAAATTTTCGGCAAACCGCTTTCAAACGATATCGATTCCTATTTAACCATATGTCATATAAATACAATAGTATATAACAATTAATACCCATTGCTGCATTATGGCACAGCCATTGCTGAATGTATTGAAAAAAACTGAAATTGAATTCTTTTTACAGGAGGAGATAAAATGGGAGCAAAAAGAGAATCATTGAAGATCGTACCCCCGGGAAAAATGAAATGCATATGGATGGAAGCCGGCGTTGTTTCCTATAAGCTTTGTGATAACAACTACGATTGCTCAACATGTTCATATGACCATGCAATGGATGCTAAAATTACCAAAGAAAAAATAGCAGCCGATGTATCTGCTACAATGAGTGAATCCTGGATAGAAATGATGATGAAGCTCCCGGCAACGCAACGGAAATGCCGTTATATGCTCACAGGAGAGATTGGTCGTAAACTGTGCCCCAGTGCATATGCTTGTGGGTCATGCTCATTTGATCAAATGATGCAGGAGCGGTTTCAGGCAGAACCTTTACCTGTTCAGGCATCTACAAAAGAAGCAGGTTTTGAGATGGCCGAAGGATTCTACTACCATGAAGGTCATACATGGGCCAGACCTGAATATGGAGGAAGAATCCGTGTTGGTTTTGATGATTTTGCACAAAAGCTTTTTGGTAAAAAAGGCCGTATTGAACTGCCTGCCATTGGGCAAAAAGTTAAGCAGGGAGAGGCAGGTTTTGTCGTGAAAAGAAACGGTCAAACAGTACAGATCCTGGCTCCTGTTGAAGGCGTTGTTGCCCATATTAACAAGGAACTTCTCAACCATCCTGAGTTGGTCAATGAATCTCCATATGATAAGGGCTGGCTTTTTACCATTGAACCCGTATCGCTACGAAAAAATTTAAAAAGCCTTTACTTTGGTGAAGATGCACATCGTTATTTTGGTGAAGAACGCGACAGACTTTTTTCTATAGCCAACGAGGATCTGCGTATTTCAGCGGATGGTGGTGAATCCATCGAAGACATCTTTGAAGAAATGGAAGGCGATGATTGGGCCGGCTTTGCAAGAACCTTTTTTAAAACCTGATTGATCTTGATTTCCGTGATCCATCCTTCAAATAGATGATCCGTCCTTTATGCAATAAGACGGATCATCTATCGAACAATCTGGTCAAACTTATTTCTTGCCAACTAAAAGTCAAAGAGAAACCTGATTAATTCATATTTGGGATAGTTGAATACAACTACGAAGAAAGAGTTACCAAATGGATACATATAGGTTTGGATTTAGTTTAGTTTTGGAGTGTACAAAATCTTATTACTATCTGGTTATATACATATTGTTGTTGTTCCAGCTTTGAATGGTTCAACTCAGATATGTAACCCCTGGAAAATTATCATCCTGGTAAGTGGTGCTGGTTCTGGAAGGCAAGCTGAAGCTTGCTTGACGCTGGATATTAACTGGCTTTGAGGGATGAAATAGCCAAACTGAATAAACGACCTGGTTCGAAATATTTTTATCTATAACCTTAACAACCTGACTTTCCCCACAGCTACAACATGAGTACCGGCTGTTTTATTCATAATTAATGCTATCTTATATAGATTATAATGTGGCCCGCTTTAATTAATGCATACACCATATAGACAACAATAGCCGAAAATCCATACCTCTTTACGAGTTCAAATAAAATTTCCTTGTCCACGGTGTCCTCCTTATTCATTAATCATCAATGCAGCAATTTGATCCACAAAATCGGTCAATTCCTTTTTGGCTTTAAGAAAAAATGCATCCACCTGCTGCTTTTCTGCCTGAAGATCCTTTGCTTCTCTTTGATCCCCTTTTGCCAGCACATAAAACTTGATTTTCGGTTCCGTGCCGGATGGCCTTACAACAATCTTGGACCCGCCTTCCACAACATACATCAATACATTGGATTCCGGAAGTCTAGCTACCTTGCCGATGATCCGGTAATCACTGCTCCAGAAATGTGGAACCGGAATATCCCTGACCATTGCATACCCTGTAAACCGATCCGGATCCTGGGGTTCACTGTCATCAAACAAAATGGATCCATCCGCATCCTTTGCCGTTCGCCTTCCACCTGGCTGCGGGCTTTGAAAGTCAATTATGGCAATCACATTGCGACCACCGATCTGTTGAATCGGATCGGTTCTCAATGATTTCATCACCGACTGAATCACATCATTGCCCAAAGCGCCCTCAAATTTCAAAGCCACGGTTTCCTCACGGGTATAGCAATACTCATGATAGATTTCTTCCAGTCTCCGGGTGAGAGTCATCCCCTTTTTTTTATAAAAACCCGCCATTTCGACAAACATGGCGGCAATCGTAACCGCATCCTTGTCTTTGACAAAATCCCCGATCAGCGATCCATAGGACTCTTCCCCGCCGAACAAAAAGCAGGTGCTGTATTTTTCAAGAAGTGCGATTCGCTCTTTTCGTGTCAACTGCCAGTAGTGTTTATCACGAATAATGTCATCTTTGAGCTTCATCGCTTCTTCGAAAGCCCTGTCTGCGAATAACGCAAGTTTTTCCCCGATATACTTGAATCCCACCTGGGGTTCTATGGTGGAAACCCCGAATGCATCGGCAATAATTCTGGCAAGATCTGTGGAAACAATGGTTTTTGCAATACAAGAATTTTCCGGAAGCTTTCCGTCACGCTCGGTTAACTGGCTGAGCATATAATCGGTCAGCAGGACAATCTGCTGGTTTCCGCTCAATGTTTGGTACCCCCCCTTTTCAGACAGACGTATCCCCACGCCGATCCGGTCTCCATCCGGATCGGTTGCAATAAGGATATCGGCATTCTTCTTCCCGGCCAGGGCGATCGCCATATCCAGTGCTTCCTTTTCCTCGGGATTGGGCTTTGGACAGGATGGAAAGTTGCCGTCCGGATAGCATTGTTCGGCAACCATATACAGTTTTTCATCCACATCAAAGCCGCGTCTTTTCAGCACCCTTTTCATGAGACGCTGCGACGAACCGTTCAGGGATGAAAATACCACGCTGAGGTTCTTATCGATTTTATCGTCCCGAAAAAACCCGTGATCATCCACCCATACTGCATTCTGATTCTCTTTTTCAATGTATGCCCGGTCAATCTCATCTCCAACAATCCGGATCAGTCCACTGGCGATTCCTTCCTGAAAGTCCATGGTTTTTACTTCAGAATAATCAGTAATGCTGTCTGCGATATCCTGGACTCCCTTATGGACTACCTGTCCACCATAGTAATCATATGGCTTGAATCCATTGTCGGAAGCGGGATTGTGAGATGCTGTAAAAACACCGCCGGCATATGGTTTCAAGCCTTCCACTTCTGAAATGGCAAAAGAAAGTTCAGGTGTTGGGGCAACGCTGTCAAAAAGATAAACCCGGATATGATGAGCCGCATAAATGGATGCAGCTTCCTTTACCAGAAAACCAGGCCCATTGGTTTTTGGATCATAAGAGCCATTCCTGGAATCATAGGCAAGAACCACCGCTTTTTCTCTGCCAAGGCTCGATCCGTTGATCTCATAGGCGTTTTCAATATACCGAGCATGAGCCTCTACGCCAAACCCCAGAATTATCCTGTTGAAGTGAGCTGTTCCAACAGCCAGTTTTCCCCGGACGCCGGCAGTCCCGAAACGGTTCACCTTATAAAAACAATCATCCAGAAGACCCCAGTCTTCTCTCTCCGTGGTTCGCCTGATAAAATCACCAACTGTTTCTTCATCTATCTTCACACTGGCAAAAGAGGGTTCAAGCCACTGTGCAGCATTTTTAAAAGTGTTTTCTTTGATTATTCCTTTTTCCCCTGCAATGGATAATTGTGATATCAGCTTCTGATAGGGATGGTTTGATCGTTTTTTTTCCTGATTCATGGATCTTTCCTTGATGATTATTTTAACAAAATAGAATGACAGCCGATTGGCTTAATGGCCCAATGTTCTGGAAATACGATACCCTCTTTTCCAGTTCTTTTTCAATAGATTCTTTTTGTAAAACAGATGATCATGATTTATAAAACAGCAGGTTTTTGGGGCGGTCCTTTTAAGACCGCCCCGGGGAAGGGATGGTGGAGGTAAAACAGATTAATGGATGCTAATCTGCTTTGGCTTTTTTTCTTCAACCTTGGGTACGGTTACGGTCAGGATACCATCCTTGAAATCGGCATTGATTTTGTCGTAGTCGGTTCCTTCCGGCAAACGAAAGGCTCTCTGAAACTTTCCATATACCCTTTCTTTTCGATAGAAGCGGTCTTCCTTCACCTCTTCTTCATGTTTGCGCTCTCCTTTTACCGTAAGCACTCCATTGTCGATATCCACGGAAATATCCTTTTTATCAACACCTGGCACTTCTGCCTTGACAACAATGCTTTCATTATTTTCATACACATCCACAATAGGATTCCACACACTGCCTGTACCTTCATCAATGCAAACAGCCGGATGGAAAAATTCGTTAATAATG
>PNOB01000158.1 GCA_013824585.1 Desulfobacterium sp.
AAAAATAACGGACAATATTACTGTGAAAAAAAAATAAGTTTTAAAACAGACCTGGCCTGGCAAGTTCAGAATGGAGAGTTGCATGTTCAATGCGGATTTTGAAATCTATCTCAGACCGACCTATTTTATCGACCATGATCATCCTGACATTGTGGCTTTTGCCAAAGAAAAATGCATCAATATTAATGATAAAACAGAGCAGGCTATTGCCCTGTTTTATGCTGTCCGGGATGGAGTTCGGTATGATCCGTATAGTATTGAGATGAATCCTGTGTCTTTTAAAGCGAGCTCCACACTGAAACGCAAAACCGGTTATTGTGTGGCGAAAGCCATACTTCTGGCCTCTCTTGCCCGGGTCATGGGTATACCCAGTCGTCTTGGCTTTGCGGATGTCCGGAACCATTTAACAACAGAACGACTAAAAGAGATGATGAAAACAGATATTTTTGTGTTTCATGGGTACACAGAACTCTATCTTGATGGCAGATGGGTAAAGGCAACGCCAACATTCAACAATGATCTGTGTGTCAAGTTCGGCGTTTCCCCTCTTGAGTTTGACGGCAGAACCGACTGTATGTTGCACGAGTTTGATGAAAAAGGCCAGAAACACATGGAATATTTAAAAGATCATGGCCAGTTTGACGATCTGCCGGTGGAAAAAATGTTGATATCGATGAAAGAGGCATATCCCATTTTTTTTCAGGACGGTATTCAGAAAATATTTGGAGATTTTGAAAAAGAAGCTGAGGCGGATAAGGCATTAAAGACCCCCATTGAGATAGGATGAAAAGTATTTCATGAGATATGAAGGAAATGTGTTTCGGCCGTTCAGCGAGGCCAACAGTTATCTTTTACAGTGTACGATTGGCTGCTCACATAATAAGTGCACATTCTGTGGAATGTACAAAGATCGAAAATTCCGGATTCGCAGTCTGGAGGAGATACGAACCGATATTCAGATGGCCAGGGATTATTATGGGGATCTTGAAAAAGTATTTCTCTGTGATGGGGATGCTATTGATATTGAAACCGACATTCTTCTTGAAATACTGAAGGAATTATATGCCGGTTTCCCGTCTCTCCGACATGTCGGGTCCTATGTGGGACCGAAGAGTACCTTGCGCAAAACAGTTACGGAACTGAATCAGCTCAGAGCGGCAGGATTGACAAAAGCCTACCTTGGAGTAGAAACCGGTGATGAAAATCTGCTTCAGGAAATCCATAAAGGAGTGACTGCCATGGAAATGCTTCAGGCAGGGAAAAACCTTGTGGATGCAGATATTAATCTCTCTTCCATGGTTTTGCTGGGGATTGCCGGCAGGGGCGAGCGGTCACGTGAACATGCCATCGCAACCGCTGAGATCACCAATAAGATGAAACCCAAGTATCTTGCAGCATTGACCTATACCCCGGTTCCCAACACACCGTTGTTCTCAAAAGTGGCTTCAGGCCGGTTTGAATTACCGGATCCCTTTGAAACACTGGAAGAGATGAAGCTGATTTTTGAGAATATTACCATCGACAATCTGAAATTTGTAGGAGCGCATGCTTCCAATTACCTTCCGGTGAGTGGAACTCTCCAGAGAGATCGGCAAAAAATGCTGGGTATCGTGAATGAGGTCCTTCGAACAAGAGATATGAGAGCGCTCAGGAGTGAAGCAATGCGTGGATTATAGCTGCCTGTTTCTTATTCGGAATCCGCAAAATTGCCCTGGGGATTATTTTTTTGCAATCGATCAATGTAATGTTGAGAGGCAATTTTCCAGATCAGTTGCATTCTGTTTTCAGTCAGTATCGGGGTCCTGCGCTCATTACTGGTTTGTACGGGCGATTTGTCTTTTCTTCGGTCAAACATTTTATTCTCTCACTTGTTTCAAAAATAATTATGATGGTTTTATGCTGTTATACTGAATTCATATCATGCTGTTTATGTTATTATCGACAGCTCAACCGCCATAGTTTAGCTGTAATCAGGGAAACCGGAGTGATGCGTGGGTAAAAGTGTAAAATTTTTGTAAAAATATGAAAAAAAACTGTGAAATTTCATCTATTTCATTTACCGTAAAATAGTGAATCGCTGGATATGGATAATATCGTTGTCATATATCGGAGACAGCTAAAGGGAGTTATCGATGTTTTATTTTTTACCATGGCGCGTTCGGGGCCTTATTACCACTGTTTTAATGGGAACAAACACGGTTGTCTTATGTAGTCTGCTGTTTGTTGCTGCTTTTTTTAAGCTTTTAATCCCATTGTCTGCATGGCGAAGGTTTTGCGAATGGATACTGATCGGTATTTCTTCATTATGGGTAAACAATAACGCATTGATTATACGGCTGATGCACAGGATCGAATGGAATATTCAGGGAATTGAAAATGTATCTCTCAGGGAATGGTATCTGGTCATTTCCAATCATCAATCATGGGTGGATATTATTGTACTGCAAACGATTTTCCAGGGAAAAATTCCTTTTTTAAAGTTTTTTTTGAAAAAAGAACTGATCTGGGTTCCATTTTTGGGAATCGCATGGTGGGCTCTGGATTTTCCTTTCATGAAACGGTATTCCAATGAATTTTTAATGAAACATCCGGAGCTAAAGGGAAAAGATATTGAAATAACAAGAAAAGCCTGCCAAAAATTTAAAACCAAACCAGTTTCGATCATGAATTTTGTTGAAGGCACCCGGTTCACAAAGGCGAAACATGAAAAACAGAATTCACCTTATAAATATCTTTTGCGACCCAAGGCCGGAGGTGTCGCTTTTGTACTGGGGGCAATGGGAGAGTATCTTAACAGCCTTGTGAACGTGACCATTACATATCCTTGTGGTGTAAAAAATTTTATTGAGTTTATGTGCGGCAAGGTAACCCGCATTGATGTTCAGGTCGAAATCACTCCGATTACGGAAGATCTCCTGGGAGATTATTTTAATGATCCTGTTTACCGGGAACATTTTCAAAACTGGGTGAATCAACTATGGGAGAAAAAGGATAAAGATCTGGATGCACTTTTTCTCCAGAGGAGTGAGGAACTGACAAATGTTGTTCCGGAAGCTATGGTTTCAGAAATCTCTGGTTAATGCTCAATCATAAATGACTGGCACAGCCATTCTGTCTGGTTCAAAAAAAGTGGTTATGATTCTTTGGAACCCAGAAAAGAATGGATTGTTTCATAAACCTCTTTTGGTTTTTCCATGGGAATCAGGTGGCCCGCACCTTTGATTTCAGTATAGTGGCCGTTTAAAAAACTTGCTGCCGTTTCTTTCAGATCAATAAAAGATTTGTTCTCACTGGTTTCTCCCTCGACAACCATCACCGGGCAGGAGATTTTCTGGAGAAGCGGCCAGGGATCAAATTCACCACCCCCTACAAAAAGCCCTGCCTCGTTGGCAGGAGGACAGGTCAGATGAAGACAATGATCTTCATTCTGAACCATCCCATGTTCAATGTAAAGCCGGATAGCCTCATCATCCCATCGCTGAAACATCTTTTTGGATCGCAGATAGATTTCCGCTTCCCTGTTGTTCTGCCATAAGTTACGTCTTTTTATCGATTTGCTTGCCAGGGGATGCTCCTCAATTCCAATACGGATGGTATACAGTTCGCGGGGTAAAAATATGGGTTCGATTAAAACCATTTTTTGAGCCTTGAGTCCAAACTTTGCGGTTGCGATTGTTGCTAATGTCGCTCCCATGGAATGGCCTACCAGATAAGGATTTTTTATGTCCAATCGGTTGCAGAAAATGGTGAGGTCCTCAGCAAGCTGAACCCATGAAATTGATTTCTGGGTTGGATCTGGTTCACGATGAGTGCAAAAATACGGTGCAACAACTCGATATTCATTGGAAAGATTTCTCGCTATCGGGTGCCATTGCCATGGCTGGAATCCAGTAGCATGGGTCATGACAATACAGGGTCCGGAAGCTTCATACAGCAGGTAAGGAATCTCTGCCTCACCAATATCTATACTGGAGACAACCGGTTGTTCAATTTGCATATGATATAACCTGTTTTTTTGTTGAATGGAAATAATTCTATTGTATCGTAAATCAGCGCTGATATAGTACAGCTTATAAAAAAATGCAAACCAGTAGTAAGGGAGGCATGATGAAGAAAGTAGTGGTTGAAACCGTGAAAGTCCATTCAGATTTCCGTGGTACTGTTTATGAACCGATTCGGCCGGATGAACTTGACTTTCAGCGGAATGCCCATGTTGTGACATATCTGCCGGGGGTTGTTCGTGGAAATCATTTTCATAAAAGTGGAACGGAAATCATCACTGTAGCAGGGCCGGCAAGAGTGGCTGTCCGGGAGAACAATTCTGTTCGGTATATAGATGTGCCGGACCTTCAGGTTTTTCGGTTTACTATTCCGCCAAATGTTTCCCATGCCATTCAGAATACTGGTAAAGAAGTAACGGTTCTGGTAGCATTTAACACAATCGAACATGATCGGGAAAATCCGGATACTGTGGAAGATATTCTGATAACGGTGTAGATTTCGTGGATAAGACGTTGCTTTTTATATAGATTTCAAGTGGTCAAATTATATTCTTTTTTATGACAATAGTATATGATATTAAAATGTTAACATGTGATTTTGGACACTTCTGATCTTAGTCTATAAAGAAGACGATTTTTTGAAAGAATAGCTGATGGAATTCTTAATCATATTAATGCTCGTAATTCTAAATGGGATATTTGCGATGGCTGAAATTGCTCTCGTCTCTTCAAGGAAAGCGAGGCTTGAAGAAAAAGCAAATAAAGGAAGTAAAGGAGCAAAAACCGCTTTACTTCTCCTGAAGAAACCGGAAGAGTTTTTATCTACAGTTCAGGTTGGGATTACATTAGTCGGTATTATTGCCGGTGCTTACGGAGGAGTTGCCTGGGCTAAAGATATCTCTCCATTTTTTGAACAATACACCGCTTTTGAAGAATATGCAGTAGAAATTTCTTATGTAATCGTTATTGGATTCATAACATATCTCTCATTAATAATCGGTGAGCTTGTTCCCAAAAGCATTGCCTACAATAATCCTGAAGGAATTTCAATTGCATTAGCACCCGTTATGAGTATACTTTCCATTTTTGCCACACCAGTAATAAGGTTTTTAACTTTTTCAACCAGAATTGTTGTCCGTATTTTCGGGATTACACCTAAGAATCAACCTCCTGTTACAGAGGATGAATTAAAAATATTAATTGAACAGGGAAGTCGTTTCGGATCAATTGAAAAGAATGAAACCGAAATGATAAAAAGTATTTTCCGTTTTGGCGACAGGAAAGCTCATTCGATAATGATTAACCGGCAGGATATTGTATGGATTGATATTAATGATTCTCTGGAAGATACAAAAGAGATCGTGTATAACAGTAACTATTCCAGGCTGCCTTTAGGTGATGGTTCTTTAGATCAGATAATCGGGATTATTAAGGTTAAAGATTTTTTCCGGCATTCTGAAAAAGGCAACGAATTAAATTTAAAAGATCTTGCAGTTCAACCGTTGTTTATTCCTGAGAATTTACCTGCTATAAAAATTCTTGAACGTTTCAGGGAAACTAAAATTCATATTGCAGTAGTAATTAATGAATATGGCTCTATCGAAGGACTGATTACCCTGCATGATCTTATAGAAAATATATTTGGTGAGCTTCCGGGTAAGCATGAAATATTTGAAACTCCGATTTTCGAAAGAGAAGATGGTTCACTTCTTATTGAAGGAAGTTTATTGATTGACGAACTGAAAGAAAAATTAAATATACAATTTGAACACCCAGAAGAATACTCAACCTTAGGCGGTTATATGATGTTTAAGCTGAACAAAATTCCCCAGATCGGTGATAAGTTTATCTCAGAAAATTATAAGTTTGAAGTTGTTGATATGGATGGGAAAAGAGTAGATAAGGTTTTAGTAGAAAAGGACGATAAAAAAAATCCTGCTTAACATTTATTAAGTGGATGGTGGGTGGATAAGACGCGCTCATCTGTTTTGAATTCCATAGACGGTCCGCACCTTGTTACAGCCACATTACTTTTAGGCCAAATACAGTGAAATAAAAAAAAACGATTTCCTGAAAAATTATATCTTGACAATTCGATAATTATCAAAGTATGATGGTTTCAATAATACGCGAACTGACAACAAGGAGGGAGCAAATGAACTCTACAGCAGGATCTGGTTTTACAATGAAGCCCTCGAAACAACAAAATCATTACCTAATGAGAACAAAAGTATGCCGAAGAATAAGACCATCAACGAAGGAGAAAAAAGTATGCCAAAGACCGCATTAATTGCCAGGGATACTCAATTTCGATAGGTATCGAAATATAGAAATTTTGGTCAGGCAAGCAACCACGGAGCTTAAAAATGGAAACCAAACAACTGATAAAGGTCATGAAGGCACTTTCAAACACCAACCGGCTCGAGTTGTATCTGGAAATAAAGAAAAAACAAGAAGTGAGCTATGCAACAGGGGAAGAATGTTTTGTCACCGATATAATTACCAGCATGAAAATCGGCTCGCCGACCATCTCGCATCATTTGAAAGAGCTGGCCAATGCGGATCTGATCGTAACGGAACGCAGGGGCAAATTTCTGGTGGCTAAAATCAATGAACAAACCCTGAAAGCCGCATCCCAGATACTGGCCTTTAAGGGTGATGGCGACTGATACAGGCCTTGGGGGTTTTCATATATCAAATGTTCGTGATCCTCCGCGCTGCGAACATGCTTACTATCGGTTCTCTTGTAAGATAAGATCTCAATATGTTTTTACTGAAAGTAAAATTTTATGATTAGCAGTTCGATAAATATCAAATTATATAAGTATAAAACAATGAAAATGAAGAAGTGCGTTCCTGAAAGACCACCCTCCATAAGGGCAAATTAAAGTTACAAAACAAACATTGTAAAAGGAGGAATATTTCCATGGCAAAGACCGCTCTGATCACCGGTGCATCCGAAGGTATCGGCTATGAATTGGTGAAATTGTTTGCAAAAGACGGCTATGATTGTGTGCTGGTGGCGCGCAACAAAGAGAAGATGGATCAGCTTGCAGGCGAAGTCGAAAAGCTCTACGGCATCAAAACGCGGGTGATCGCCAAGGACCTGTCGCTGCCGGAAGCGGCTCAGGAGATCTTTGATGAACTGAAGGGCGCCGCTGTTCCGGTCGATGTGCTGGTCAATAACGCCGGGCTGGGGCTGTATGGCGATTTTGCGGAGTCGGACATGGACATGAACATGCACCTCATCCAGGTCAATCTGGTCAGCCTGACGAAACTCACCTGGCTGTTTGTGCCTGGAATGATTGCGCGTAAATCCGGCAAGATCATGACCGTAGGTTCCATCGCCTCGTTTGCGCCCAGTCCCCGGTTCTGTCTGTACAATGCGAGCAAGGCCTATGTGCTGTATTTTTCCGAGGCGCTTGGTGAAGAACTGAAAGGTACCGGCGTAACCGTGACCTGCCTGTGTCCCGGAGCAACCCGAACCCAATGGCATACTCGGGCGAATTCGGAAAATATCCGGTTGCATCAGTTTTCGCGGATGATTGATGCCAAAACCGTGGCTGAGCTTGGTTATCAGGCCTTGCTGCGCGGCAAGCGGCTGGCCATTCCCGGCTGCGATAACAACATTGCCGCGCTCTTCAGCAAGTTTGCCCCACGGGCTGTGGTCTTGAAATTCGCACGGTTCTTGACCGGGAAGAGCAGTTGTTCTTCACCTTGCTGTTGTTCAAGATATTAGAATAGGTGGTTGCATGGCGATATTGACCGAAAATAAGATAGAAATAAATCGTTCCATTAACGAAGTGTATGATTTTGTAATAAATATGGAAAACTTTGGTAAATGGTTTCCGGAAGTCATTAAAATAGAGTCACAAAACAATCTGGAACACGGAGTTGTCGGGAAAAAATATATTGAAACTGTAAAAGATCCTTTTAAAGGTGAAGTTCAAATTGTCATTGAAGTAAAAAAAGCAGAGCAAAATACGTCCTTCATCACTGAGGGCGAATATGCCCCTTTGTTACCAAAGATGATATTGCATTTTTCCGAAACCGTGCATGGAGGCACAGCTTTTACGTGGGCTATGGAAAGCAGAACCAAGAACACTTTTGTTAAGATTCTGCTGATACCAGTGGCTAAGCTTGTAATGAAAAAACGTGCCAAAATTGGTGTAATGAACCTAAAGAAAATATTAGAAAAAACAAGAAAGTAATGTAGCAGATACCTATAGCTGATTAACCGACTGATTGTAGAGGCCGTCAATGAAAAATTTATCAGAAAAAAATGCCATTATTACCGGGGGATCAAGAGGAATTGGATGTCATATAGCACGCCATCTGGCAAAAGAAAAAGTTAATCTTGCTCTTGTTGCCTTGAAAGATGAACTCAATGACCTGAATACAATAACCTCTGAAATAAAAAAACTCGGTGTGCGGGCAATAGCAATACCTGCTGACATTACCAGTGAAGATGACAGAAAAATGATACTGGAATATTCAGAAAAGGAATTGGGTCCCATTGATATTCTAGTCAATAATGTCGGGATAGGCGGAGTGGCTGATTTTAAACGGCAGGGAGAAGATGATATAATAAAAACGATCAATACCAATCTTACGTCTCCGATTCTTCTGACAAAACTTTTATTGCCGGGAATGCTTAAAAGAAAAGCAGGACACATTGTCTCAATCTCATCCGGGGCCGGCAAATTTGGAACTCCTTTTCAGTCAGCGTACTCAGCCAGTAAAGCCGGGCTTATCCAGTGGACAGCGGCTCTCAGAAATGAATTGAGGGGTACCGGTGTTGACCTGTCTGTTGTTGTTCCGGGTTATGTCGCAGGGGCAGGGATGTTCGCTGATTATAGAATAAATGCCTCGAAAGAATATAAAACCCCTATGATAGTCGGTGAAGTTTTACCGGATGACGTTGCTGAGGCGGTAATAAAAATCATAAAGAATAATAAACAGCAGATTATTGTTTCACCCGGACCGTTTAGGGTCATTCTTGCAATCAATGAGTTGTTTCCCGGCTTTGCTGCAAAACTCATGGATACTGTAGGTGTGAAAAAACTCAATCAGGAAATGGCAAGCGATTTACAGAAAACATTTTAGAGTATTAGCAGTACAGAAAATGTTTTCTGAAATATAGAATTATAAGGAATATGAAAATGAAGACAGAAATTTATTATTTTTCCGGCACTGGAAATTCTCTTGCGGTATCCAAAGATTTAAAAAAATTGCTCTGACAGGCGGAGATTATTCCTGTTATTCAGGCCGTTCAGCAAGAAACGGTATATACCGATGCTGATGTGGTTGGAATCGTTTTTCCCTGTTATTTCATGGATGCGCCCGCTTTGATTAAAAAATTTGTTTCCAGGCTCAGATATAAAGACGGTTGCTACATCATTTCGGAGCAGAATAACAGGTGGGGAAATAATTGTATACACTGTTTGGCCTGTATTCACTGGTGCCCGCAGCGTGCGATCGAGAATGGGAGCAAGACACCGTTACGTATTCGATATCATCATCCGGAAATAACAGTAAAAGAGATGATGGGAAAACAAGTATAAATGATGACGAATAAGGAGCTAACCCTATGGAAAACAGACGGGTATTCATCCAAAAATGTGTTTTGGGATGTGCAGCCTTTACCATGGCAGGATGTGCATCTAGTTCAAGTGGCATGCGGACGCAC
>PNOB01000159.1 GCA_013824585.1 Desulfobacterium sp.
AGTTCAGTATCATCCACTTCCTCGATTGCTGCATCATCGTCGATTTCCTCAAGCTCTGTGTCTTCGACCTCCTCGATTTCATCTTCGTCTATCTCTTCAACATCTTCAACCGCTGCATCCTCAATCTCATCGACCTCTTCAAGATCAGCATCATCCACTTCCTCGATTGCTGCATCATCGTCGATTTCTTCAAGATCTGTGTCTTCGACCTCCTCTATTGCTGCATCCTCGTCGATTTCCTCAATCTCCGTATCTTCGACTTCCTCGATTTCATCTTCATCTATCTCTTCAGCATCCTCAACTAATGCATCCTCGACCTCATCGATCTCTTCAAGGTCAGTATCATCCACTTCCTCGATTTCTGTATCATCGTCGATTTCCTCAAGTTCCGTTTCTTCAACTTCCTCAATTTCATCTTCGTCTATCTCTTCAGCATCCTCAACCTTGTTAATCTCATCCTCATCGATCTCTTCAAGATCAGTATCATCCACTTCCTCGATTGCTGTATCATCGTCGATTTCCTGAAGCTTCGCATCTCCGACTTCCTCAATTTCACCTTCGTCTATCTCTTCGACATCCTCAACCAATGGGAATCCATTATTCATTTTCTGTGGCAAATCGGTATTAACATCTGTTCTATTTGCAGCAAATTCACCACTTGCAAGCTGTTCATGAATAGAATCCCCGGATTGAAATGTTTTGTCTTGATCTGAAAAACGATTCCTTTGGTCCGAATCATTGTCCCTGATCAACGAGCCTGTGCCAGCGGCTTTTTTCTCGCTTCCATCAGAATCCGAAAGGATTTCCTTGTCCTTCGCGTCTTGTTGTGCATCTTCCAGGCTGGCTTTTTCTGCCATCCCTTTTATCAAATCCAGAACCTTTTTAACCTGCTCTTTTGGATTTTCTGCACTAATTTTTTCTATTCCAGATATAAATTCACTGATGACACTCAGAACATCCGCAACCTTTTCCAAAGACAAATTGCCTTGAAACCTTGCCGAATCCGCAAAAGAGGACAACAGTTTTTCTTTTGCCGCGTCTGACATGATAAAGGTGTTCAAGGGACCGATAATAATACCTTCCGGATTTTTGTTTTCATGAAAAAGTTGCAGTAAATCATTATTAATCGTGGATTTTATGCTATTTAAATTTTTACGTTTTGATTTTATCTGGACAGGGTTGTCGTCCTCCAGTTCCCATATCATACGGATCAGATGATCAGAGTCAATCTGGGATACTGTCTCCACTGCGTTCTCGATTCTATAGAAAGACTGGATCGCTTCGATCAACCTTGTTTTTGGAAGCTTTGGATTCCGATATTGGAGATTTGAAAGTGCTGTTTCCAAACCATCTTTTGTGATAGTTAAACTCAATTCCGAACCTCGAATCTGCTCCAGGATAAAAATGAATCTTTCAATTACAAGATGAATTCTCCTGGCAGGATAGGATTTGTTGCTTTGCAGTTGGTGTTGGTGTAATCGATTTCATTGTATACCTGCTGGATAAGATTTGCAACTTTTCAAAAACAATCTGTTCAAAAACAAAGTTTTATGATAAATATTCCCATTATGAGCAAAACAATCAGCGTGATCAGCCAAAAAGAAGGAACTGGTAAAACAACGATTGCTGTCAACATTGCAGCTTCTCTGGCACTTTTCGAGAAAAAAACACTTTTAATCGATTGTGACCCTCAAAGCCATCTTTCCCGATTTAGCAGTATCTGTTCTAAGGAAAACCCTGAAACGCTATATCACGGATTCATGGGTAAAGCCTCAGCAAGGGAGTTATCCATCAGGACGCCAATCGATTATTTAACCTTTATCCCATCAAAGCCAAATCTCTTTCTGACAGAGCACAGGCTGGCAATTAAGCCTGGCAAAGAGCTTATTTTAAAAAAGATTATACAGGAAATCAAAGATGACTTTCAATATATCATCATTGATTCACCATCTTCTCTGGGTTTTTTTACAATATGTTCAATGGCGGCATCTGACTGGATAATATTGCCGGTTACATGTAATTTTTCCACTCTGGATGAAATTTCAGATCTCAATGAGGTCTTAAAAATCGTTCAAGAACAGTTGAATCCGAATTTGAAGATCGCTGGAACTCTGTTCAACCAATGCTCCGGAAAGGATGAGTTGAATCATTTTTTTTCAGAGAATGAGTTGAAAGCGATCCCATACAAATCATTTATGACCACCATCCCGACGGATGATACGGTCCGAAAATCAAATATGTTGGGGAAGCCTGTTGCTTTATACGATGTCACGGCAAAGGCCACCCAGGCCTATTTTGATTTTTCAGTTGAATTAATGAAAAAAATTGCCTGATTTCACACCCATCTTTTCCAGATCACAGTTAGTTTGAAGTTTTTTTATATAAATCGCAAATGGTTATTGCCAGAAACGCTGGATTGCGATAAAATATATATCAGCTTGAAACTCACAGTACACTTTTTCATCAATCAAAAATACGATTATTCTGGTTATCATTACAACAAAAGGGGGCCTGGTGAAAGTTACGGATTCAGATGTTATACAGATGGGAGAAAAGGAATTGATAGAGGCAATCACCGGAGATCTGGACTGGGAAGCCATAGAAAAAATTTTTAAAAATAAATATCATCTGGGATTTCAAGAAGATATTGAGTATAAAAACGGAGACATTGTCGTCCATAACAACCAGATCGCTTACAAACTGAATTTTGATGTCCGGATTTCACTTTCCGTTCTTTTTGATCGCAAGGGCGAGTGTCTGACTGTTTTCGCGCTTACCGACGAACAGGAAAAAAACCAGAAAGATTCAATCTCTCCTGGATCCATTCAGCAATCCGGAACTGATGATCGTCTGGATATGAATGATGATCCTTCTGAAAATACCCTGGTTGAATCTGAAGTCGAAGTGAATGAAAACGTTTCTCAGATGGCCTCTAAAATTGCGGATATGATATCTGAAATCAATCAATAGTAACGTGTACCATCCCATTTTTTTGTATGTCAGCCTTGCCTGTACTGTTTAGTATTAAAATTCGCAGGTGAACTCACATGAATGAAATTTCTACAGAAAAAGATCTGGATTTACTAAAAGTTAAAGCCGTATTCGATGAGATCCTTGTAAAACATATCCAAAGGCTTCTTGAAATTGAAACCCTGGCAGCGTCTCTCTCCTTTAACCTTTCTACAATTTCCTGCCTTTTGTTGCTTGTTGAAAGGGAAAATGAAATCAAAAATTTTTCACAATCCCCACCAGACCGGTATACAAGAGAAACTTTCCTGGATGATCTTTCCGATATCGGACTTGACATTGATGATACGCTGATGGTCTCATTTCAGGGACTGGCCCAGCATGGTTATGTTGAGATCGACCAGAATAACAGGTACAATGCACAGATATCCGCCTTTGCATTGGTGAGTTTCCTCGACAATCTGTTCCCAGGCATGAAAGGAATGAATCTTGTTGGATATATCCTTCAGATGATAGCTGAAGTCTCCAGTAAGCGAAAAGACCTGAATGATGCAATCCAGCAGTTTGACAAGACGCTCCAGTTAAGAGGGATACCGCTTTCACAACAGCCGATCAAAATTGATGAAAAAAATTCTCTTACAACTCAACCTCGAAGCAAACTGGATCAAAAAGCCGCAAAGCAGCTATCCGATGATTTACAAAAAGCATATGCCCAAAATATTGAAAAATTGCGAAACAAAATGTCCCAAAGCAGCTCACCTCAGAAAGAGGTCAAAACCACATGGTCTGACAGAGGATTGGCTGTAAAAGAAATTTTTCCCAAAGGCCCCAGTGAAGAGGAAATCCAGGCTAGAATAGCAGCGGAAATTGCAATAAAAGAATCAGAATCCAAAGCGATTTTTGAGGCAGAAAAAAAAGCAGCCCTTGAAGAAGCAAAAAGAGCTGCCCGGGAGGCGGAATTAAAGGCAACCGAGGTAGCAGCACAGGCAGCAGAAATAAGGGCCAGGGAAGCGGAATTGAGGGCAAAAGAGGCAGAAATCGCTGCACGGGAAGCAGAAGCAAGTTTGCGAAAAAACAAAGAAGTAAGCAAGGATGTGATCGAGAAAAATGACTCCATTGGCAGAACAGACATTGAAGAAAAGATTGCTGCCTTTCAGGAGACCATCGCGATTTCCTGTCCGGTATGCAATACAGGAAAAGTATTGTCCAATACTACGGAAAAGGGGCAGGAATACTATTCATGCTCAAATACACATTGCGGGTTTATCAGTTGGGGAAAACCCTATCCATTTGAGTGTCCATTGTGCAAAAATCAATTCTTAATTGAGATCAATACCGAAGGAGGACAAAACGGTTTGAAATGTCCCAGATCAACCTGTTCATTCAGGCAGAACCACCTTGGCCCGCCTAAAACTGATATATATTCCTCTCCCCCTAAAAAAAAGAAACTGGTCAGGGTGAGAAAAAAAAGGTAAAAATACGGTTATTTCAACACATGCTTTTCCAGTACAAAGCAGGTAAACATACCCTGGAATACGGTTTCCTTGCCAGCTGAAATGGTAACGTTCACATTCTGTTTTTTGCCTTCACTATTTTCAACAACAGCTTCCGCCAGTATGGTTTTATTGTTTTTTACCGGTTTGATAAATTTTACCTGTGCTCCTCCCAGGACAACATTCGGATGATTCACAGCTATCATTGCCGCATAGTCAGCCAGTCCAAATAAAAATCCACCATGAATAAGACCGGTTTCATCCACGATCATTTTATCGGATGTTTTCAGCTCTACCTTACTGTATCCTTTTTCAACAACAAGTGGGGTCCCGCAGAATTCCTGACTGATAAGCTTGTGTGTTTGAATTTCCATATAATTTCATCCTTTTCCATTTTTAGATCCGGTTACTCCGGGTTATTATCCTGCCTTATGCCATTCTGATCACTGTATTTTGATCAGCCACCATTCCTTTATTCAATCGAGCCAATTTCAAAAGTCTGTTGTTGTAGTTCCGGCGAAAGCCGGACACTCAGTAAAGCGTAGCACCATCCAGTATTTTCAGTTCTTTTCTGGACATCGGCTTTCGCCGGAGTGATGCTTTTTAATCGTTTTGAAATTGGCTCAATCATTATAATTTTGAACACTGGTGTCAAATATAAAAAACTGTAAAATAATAAAAGTGTAATTGGAGAACATATTTTTTCAGATACCAAAGTTTAGAATTTGTGATATAAGAGCGGGGATTCGAATGAGGTATTCAACTTAAATCCGAGAGCCAAGTCATGACATTTCACAATCAAGTTTTCAAACTGCATCCGGCGAAGCTTGTGCTGATCAGTTTTTTATTTGCCATCGTTGTGGGCACACTCATACTTAAAATTCCGTTTTCTACAAAGACAGGCTGGATTTCCTGGATAGATGCTGCATTTACAGTCACTTCTGCTATATGCGTTACCGGTTTAAGTGTTGTTGACATCGGAAGCTGTTTTACCATTCCGGGTCAATGTGTGATTTTGGCCCTTATTCAGATCGGTGGATTGGGTGTCATGACCATATCTGTTATAATGTTCCACTGGATCGGCAAATCCGTTTCTTTTCGACAACGAATGGTTATGCAGGATCTGTATACCCATACACCTCGCAAAGATATTTTCAAACTGGTCAAAAGCATTTTCCTGGTGACATTCGCGGTGGAAGCCCTTGGGGCTGTTTTTTTATTCATACATTTTCACCATGAGTTCCCATTCATGAAAGCGGTCTATACAGCAGTCTTTCACTCTGTTTCCGCTTTCTGTAATGCCGGATTAACTCTGTTTCCCGATAATTTTATGCAGTACAACGACAATATCCTCCTGAACGTGACGGTTTGCGGATTGATCGTTATCGGGGGAATCGGTTTTTCCGTGCTTTATGACCTCCAATGCTGGCTCCAGTTTAAAAAAGAAAAACGGTGCAGACTTTCCATTCAGACCAAAACAGTGTTGCTGACAACATTGATTCTTATTGCTTCAGGTGCCCTGATATTTGCTTTTCTGGAGCACCATGCGCTGAATGCAGAGCAATCACTTTCTTATCGTATCCTGACGCCCATATTCCAGTCCATCACATGCCGGACAGCAGGTTTTAACACGATTGATATTGGATCCCTGAAAGATGCCACGCTTGCCATGATGATATTTCTAATGTTTATCGGTGCATCACCCGGTTCGTGCGGTGGTGGTGTAAAAACTACAACGCTGGCACTGATAACTGTTTTTTTCATGAGTCGATTACGCGGGAAACGGCGAGTCAATCTGTTTAAAAAAAGTGTGACCACAGAAACCGTAACAAGAAGTGTATCTTTGATTCTCGTTTCTATCGGAATCATCGGGCTGGTTTTATTTTTTCTTCTTGCAGGTGATTCAGTAAGCGGCCAGGAAGTTGCCGGTCGGAAAGGGTCTTTTCTGTCTTATCTTTTTGAAATAGTATCTGCTTTTGGAACAGTGGGCTTGTCCATGGGTGTGACACCGGAACTGAGCACATGGGGTAAATGCTGGATAATGATTACGATGATTATTGGTCGGGTTGGGGTGCTCACTTTCTCATATATTCTTGTTGGATCGGCAGCCACAACCGGAATAGAGTACTCGGAAGAAAATATCATGATCGGATAAACGGGGGAGAGTGTATATGAAAAAATTCGCAGTCATCGGGATCGGCAAATTCGGTTTTCATGCAGCCAAGGCCTTATATGAAGACGGAAATGAAGTCGTAGCGATTGATTCTGACAAAGGTCGAGTGCAGGCCATAGATGCCTATTGCACGGAAGCAATTGTTCTCAATTCTACAAACAAAGAAGCCTTAAAAGCACTGGGATTGGATAACATGGATGGGGTTATCGTTTCCACAGGCACAAAAATCAGCACCAGCATCCTGATTTGTCTGTATCTCCAGGAAATTGGGGTTAAAAAGATTCTCGTCAAGGCTTTGGATGAGGATCATGAAAAAATTCTGAAACGGGTGGGGGCAACCGAAATCATCCATCCGGAACGGGATATGGCCTTACGCATATCGAACAGCCTGTCCAGGCCAAATATTCTGGATTTCATTCCCCTTTCCGATGAATTTGATCTTATACAAGTCGGTCCGCCAAGAGAGTTTATCGGAAAAAGCCTGAAAGAAATTAATCTTCGGGCAAAATACAATGTTCATATTATCGCTATAAAAGAACTTGTTCCTGAAAATTTCCTGCTGGTCCCTCCTGCTAGCTTTGTGATCAAGGACAGCGATATCCTTATTATGTTGGGAAAATCTATTGATATCAAACAGATAAAATCATTGAAATAGGCTTCCATTTTTTCAACTTTTTTCGTGTATATGGATTCACAAAATACTCTGGCACCCTGTTGATAAAAATTTCAAAAAAACTTGCTTTACACCATACTTTTGTCTTATAGTTATGACCATGTGGTCATTTATTATGTTTTCAATATTTTTTCAGATCAGGGAATAGGGGAGAAAGAATGCCAAAGATCCCTTTTTCTGACAAAGACCTGCTTCTGATTCAGAAGAAAATGATTGATGGGCAGCGTCTTGACTTCAATGATGGTTGTACCTTGTTCCGCAGTCCGGATCTCATTGGAAAAGCAAGGCTGGCTGATTTTATCCGTAAAAAACGTCATGGGAAAACAGCCTACTTTGTTTACAATCAGCATATCAATTATACCAATATATGCAAAAATTACTGTGAATTCTGTGCTTTTTCCAGGGAAAAAGAGGAGAAGGGGGCGTTCACGCTCTCCATTGAGGATGTAAAAACACAACTGCAAAAAAGAGCCGGAGAGCCCATACAGGAAATTCATGTGGTAGGCGGCCTGAATCCCTCTCTGCCGTTTGACTATTATATCGAACTGATTGAAACCATCAAAAAACTCAGGCCCGGTTCAGCAGTGAAAGCGTTTACCGCTGTTGAAATCGATTATTTTTCAGAAATTACCGGCATGAGTGTTTCCGAAGTGATTTTGCAGCTCAAAAAAGCCGGACTCTCCATGATGCCGGGAGGTGGTGCCGAAGTGCTGAACCAGCGGGTAAGGCAACAGCTTTTCCCCCGAAAAATCGGCAAAGAAAGATGGCTTGAAATCGTGAAAACCGCACATGAAAATGGTCTGACATCCAATGCAACCATGCTGTACGGACATATTGAAACCATAGAAGAAAGAGTTGAACATCTGATCACTCTCCGAAATCTTCAGGCCCAGACCAACGGATTTTCCGCTTACATACCCCTGGCCTTTCATTCTGAAAACACAAGGCTCTCTCATCTGCCACGGACAACCGCGTTTGATGATCTCACCAACATTGCAGTCGCAAGACTGATGCTGGATAATTTTAGTCATATCAAAGCATATTGGGTGATGATCGGAGAGCCATTGGCCCAGCTTGCGCTTTCATTTGGTGCCGATGACCTGGATGGAACCATAATCGAGGAAAAAATAACCCACATGGCAGGAGCCAGAACAGCCAAAGGATTATCACGGGACGAGATGATTCATCTGATTCAGACTGCGGGATTTCAACCTGTTGAACGGGATTCATTCTACAATCATATTGAAAATAGATCATGATGAAATCTTTGGATGCACTATATTCTAAAATTAATAATAGCGAACGGATCAACTCCGAAGAGGCGCTGGACCTTCTGATCCATGGCGAGCTGCTGGATCTGGCGGATGCAGCCAATCAGATGAGAAAACGGCTCCATCCCGAACCCATCGTTACGTATGTTGTGGACCGGAATATCAATTACACAAACGTATGCTCATCCGGATGCCTGTTCTGCGCATTCTACCGGGATTCAGAAAACCCGAAAGGGTACGTAATCTCCGAGGAATCGCTGAAACAGAAAATTCAGGAAACCCTTTCACTGGGAGGAACCCAGATTCTTCTTCAGGGAGGTCTCCATCCTGGACTGGATCTGGATTACTATCTGTCCCTTCTCCGGTTTATAAAAAACAACTTTCCAATTCATATACATGGCTTTTCCCCTCCTGAGATCCTGTTTATGGCCGAACAATCCGGACTCTCTGTCACAGATACGCTCAAAAAGCTGATTCAGGCCGGTCTGGGGTCGATTCCCGGAGGTGGGGCGGAAATTCTGGTGGATGAAGTGAGGATGCAGCTTTCTCCGAAAAAATACCGGTCCGAACAATGGCTTGATGTAATGAGAAAGGCTCATCAATTAAATCTGAGAACGACGGCTACCATGATGTTCGGACATATTGAAACCAGGGAACAGATCATCCAACATCTTATGAAAATCCGTGATCTTCAGGACGAGACAGGCGGATTCACGGCATTTATTCCCTGGACCTTCCAATCGGATCATACCCGGCTGAATGTAAAAAAAGCTACTGCTGTTGAGTATCTGAGGGTTCTGTCCGTATCCAGACTATTTCTGGATAACATCGATAACATTCAGGCATCCTGGGTTACCCAGGGAGATAAAATTGCGCAGGCTTCTTTATCCTTTGGTGCAAACGATCTGGGAAGTACCATGATTGAAGAAAATGTGGTTGCTGCTGCCGGTGTTTCGTTCAGGCTTCCGAAAGAAGAGATGATCCGCCTGATAAAGAATGCCGGATACCAGCCCAGGCAGAGAGATTGTTTCTACAATCTGATTGAAGGTAAATAATCTGATGAC
>PNOB01000160.1 GCA_013824585.1 Desulfobacterium sp.
CGTCTGGCAAAAAACTGGATCTTTTCCGTGCATATGCTTCATGTGGCAATCCTGACGCTGGTCATCTATTCCAGATATTCGGGGTTTCATTTTTACTACTTTTCCATTCCAGCCCTGGTTTTTCTGGTATTTGAGTATGGCAACCGGATCGACAAGCTGCTCTTGAGCCTTGCTGCCATAATGCTTTTTTTTATATGTGAGATTATGGAATCTCCTGAACCTTATATTCAACTGACTCAGGATATGAATCGGGCGTTGTACCTTTCATCAATTTTGACCGTTTTTCTGGGACTGCTTTTGGTTATTTTCCTTTTTACTTTTAACATCAAAACACATGAAGAAGAACAGGGAAAATTGATTCAGGAGCTTCGTAGAGCTTTGTCCGAGGTAAAAACATTAAGAGGCTTTTTGCCGATCTGCGCATCCTGTAAAAAAATACGGGATGATAAGGGGTACTGGAACCAGATTGAGTCTTATATCCGGGATCGGTCCGAGGCGGAGTTCAGCCATAGTATCTGTCCGGAGTGTGTTGAAAAACTTTATCCGGAACTGGATCTGCATGATGATGGAAAAGAAAAATGATAATTGCCTGGATTGTGAGTCTGTCATTATGATTTACTCCCATTGAGCGCCTAGCGATTTCCCGACATTAATGGCGGATGTAACAGCATCTTCGTGAAGACCATACCCGAAATTTGAGCCACAGAAATAAGTGTTCATGTTCCCATTCAGCGAGGGAAGTTCTTTAATTATTGGAGTGGAGTTTAGATCATAAAGCGGTGTTCTAAATACTTTTTGAAATTCAATCTTATCTTTATCAATCGCTACATTGGGATGCTGTATTCCGATGTAATTACTGTTCTTCGGAACTCCATTCTGGAATCTGTAATGAGCATTGATACACAGACTCAGATCACCACCTTCATCCCTGAACAAATAACTGTACATACCCCATAAATCTTCCGGAGGATAGTGCGATTTGTCTGTATGGACGATAACCAGACCATCAGTGTACCTCCAGACACCCAGAAGTCTTTTTTCTTCATCCGTTGGTGATTCGATCATTGCCAAAGCCGTGTCAGCAGGACAGGCAAATATGATTTTATCAAATTTCTGTTCTTCACCATCATCCATTTTTATCGTCACGGAATTGCTTTCTCTACTGATCGTTTTGATATTGGAATTCAGTTTTATCTTGTCCTTGAAAGGAGCTGCAAGTTTTTCAATATATACACGTGTCTTGCATGGGTATAAACGCCATGAAACGAATTTTCGAAGGGTTCCACACTGTTTTTCAATTTTAGCAAAAACGAATTCCGCCGGAGCCGCCATAAGTTCATTCCAGAACATGGATGTCATTATGACGATCGGGAAAATTCCAAGTTTCAAAATATCATCCTTAAATCCCGGCAGAAATTGTAAGGCCTGTTGCAGTGATAATCCTTTAAATTTGCCCGCCTTGGACATTTTTATTCCTCTGGCATAATACCAAAATACAAGGCCTTGATGGAACATGGATTTGAAGTTTTTAAAACTGAATGTTGCTTTAAGTCTAGCCGGGTCACAACTGAAAAAGTAATTCCGGTTGGTTTTAAGATTATGAAACGATTGACTGAGACCTTCCATGGGCCTGGTTGTTGACTTAATTCCAAGCTTTGATAACAGTTTGCAAAAATTGGGGTATTGCAGCCTGGAGTAAAAAAAGACAGATATATCAATTTCTTCTCCATTCTTTGTATCAAGCGTATATACATTACCGCCGAGTCTGTTGTCTTTTTCAAACAGGGTCACATCGTATCGGTCATGTAAAAGGTATCCTGCTGTAAGGCCAGCCACACCACCACCTATTATTGCTAATTTCTTCGTCATTTATTTCTCCTTCTCTGATCCGATTATGCTGTCACCCGGACTTTTTTTCGCCATTTCCGGAAATCCTTTACGATGGCGTTTAAAACAAATATTGGGTTGATACGGGCCAGAAACCAAAAGAATTTGGCTAAAAATGTAACCGGAATGATGGCTTTGTCCTTTTCGACCCCTTTCAATATGATCTCCGCACACTTTTCCGGCGTTACTCCGAACTTAATCCATTTTGATTGGGCTGCCATCACTTTTTCACGGACCAGTCCGATCATCGGTGTGACATCGAAAATATCCGTTTTGACAAAACCGGGGCAGACCGCGCTCACCTTGATTCCCAAATCCCGGCCTTCCACCCACATGGACTGGGAAAGCCCCAGTACGGCAAATTTGCTGACCACATATGATGCTGTCAACGGGAAGGGGATCAGCCCTTCCACAGAACTCAAGTTAACAATGTGGCCAAATCCCTGTTTTGCCATAATTTTATAAGCGCACAAAGATCCATAAATGACCCCATTGAGATTGACATCCAGCACTTTCCTCCAGTGCTCGATTTCGGTATCTTGTATTTCCGCTGCAAAGCCGATGCCGGCATTATTGAAAAGATAATCCAATTTTCCTTCTTGATTTACTGTATCTTCAATGCATTTTTTAAAAACGTCATAATCAGTAACATTTACTACTGCTGCTGAACACTGACCGCCTCTATCACATATGCCTTTCACAGTTCGCTTCAACGCATCCTCGTTCATGTCCGTGGCCACCACAATGGCTCCTTCCTTGGCGAGCTGCTCGCATAGAGCCTTGCCGATACCTGCGGCTGCTCCGGTAATAATGCAAACCTTTTTGTGAAAAATACTCATCCGGACATTCTCCTTTTTTTTGGAAGATTACTTTATATTCAAAAAATGCCATGCCATAATCAACAATAGTATGAAGGCGTTTATTCTATAACCGCGGAGGTGACAAATCTCCATGCTCAATGGTTTTGTAGAAACCAGTGGTGCAGCGGAATGACCTCTTAACGGTGATCGCCTGTTCAGTGCATATGGCGGCGCAATCACCGCAAGCCATGCACTCATGGGCTCTGGATGACACCATGACCGGTTTTTTATTGTTCATCACCAGAGCGTCAGCCGGGCAGATTTTAATACAGAGCATGCAACAACTGCATTTCTCATCATCAATCTCGACTTCTCCCAGTTGAATTTCATTTGGATTGTCATAGGTCGGAATTTTCCGTTTTTCGGATCTGCTTATGGAGGCCATTTGATTTTTCCTTTTAAACCATTAATAAATTACTTGTTTCTGACCATTTTCATACCAATCGATTGCATGAGTCTGTCGCGCTACCATGCCGTCGGGGTTGTTCGCCGGCCATCCTACGCTGAAACTGGTGAGAAATTTATACGGGTAAGTAATGTTGAAATATTTTTTCCACTTGTTTGTATATTCAAAGGCAAGTTTGGCAAAACTCACCCAGCAGGTACCCAGCCCCATGCTGTGGGCGGCCAGTACTAAGTTTTGTCCAGCGATACCGCAGTCCAGATCAGGGCTGCCAATGCCGCGCACGTCTTTGAAGAGGAGAATAACGGTGGGAGCTCCGTGATACAGGGATAGCTTCCCATCTGCCAGCAGCGTTACCGCACCGAATGGTGTGGGATGCATATCGTTGGGTTTCATTCGGATTAAAAAATTTGCAATGGGCTTCTTCCATCTTTTGCCGGGTTGACGATAGTCGATCAACGCCTTAAAAATTTTCGCAGTTTTGACGGTTGTCTCTGTAATCCCCTGGATGATTTCCGGATCCCTGACCACAACAAATTTCCAGGGCTGGCAGTTACCGGCGGAAGGCGCAAATCTCCCGGCTTCCAAAATCCGTTTGATCATGAATTCCGGCACCTGTTTCTTTTTATACAACCTGACACTTCTTCTTTTCAGGATGACTTCCTCGGTGACCGTAAAGGATGATTTAAGCTGTTCGAGGTCATCCATCGGAAGGATTTTCGCTTTTTCCATGACTTTTTGGCCTTTCTTTATAGGTTCAAGGATATGAATCCCCATGGTAGCCTCTTGCTGAGGCGCATCTGTTTCAATTTTTCAAATACTTCGCTCTCAGATCTTTTTTCAGAACTTTCCCGTTTTGGCTTCGCGGAAGCTCTTTGATGATATCAACGGTTTTTGGAGTTTTAACACTTCCGAGTTTGTCTTTGCACAGTTTGATGATCTCAGCCGGATCAAGAGTCTGACCTGGCTTTAACTCGATAACCGCCTTTACCGCCTCCCCCCAATCGTCATCTGGAACACCGATTACCGCACAATCCTGAACAGCCGGGTGGCTCCATATTACCTGTTCTACTGCTTGCGGGTAGACATTGAAACCACCTGAAATAATCATGTCCTTTTTGCGGTCTGTAATGTAAAGATATCCTTCATGATCAATATGACCGATATCGCCTGTGTGCAGCCATCCATCAATAATAGTTTCTTGGGTCTTTTCAGGTTCCTTGTAGTAACCTTTCATCAAAAGATCACCTCGAACACATATTTCTCCGGTTTCCCCGACTTTCAGAATAGTATTATCATCATCCATGATTTCGACTTTGATAAATGGTCCCGGCCTGCCAACGGATTGAAGCCTTGTGTCGTCTGCCAGCTCTCCGCCGATACCATTTTTGAAATGTTCTTCAGGGCGCAGGGCGGAGATGCCTGCCGGTGCTTCTGTCTGGCCATAACCACCCATCATAATCGGCCCAAAAAACTTGATGGCTTCTTTGAGCTTGTCTACCGACATGGGGGCTGCGCCGTAAAACAAATACCTTACGGATGAAAAATCAACTTTTTTCAGCAGTTTTGCCAGCCATCTCTTTGCAGGAGATAACTGCGCAAGCAGCCTATAAATAACCGTTGGCGGCAGGAAAAATTCGGTAACGCGTTGCGTTTTAATGATTTGAAAAACCAATTTCGGTTCCGGTTTGGTTACCACCACAACTTTCCCGCCCCTTGCCGAAGTCGGCAGGGAAAGAACCCCTGCGGTGTGTGTCATGGGCGCGGCTGCAAGATTGACCGGGTATGTATCATTCGGATACGATGCAGCGATAAGAAAATGAGCGCAAAAAATGCCCAAAGATCTGTTGGTATTCATTACTCCCTTTGGCAGACCGGTGGTTCCTCCAGTTGGTAAAATCGCCACTACATCGTCTGCTTCATATTGAATATCAGGGGGTGTTGCCGGCTGGTTTTTGATAAAATCTTCCAAACACACAGTATCTTTAACAGAGCCGTCAATACATATCCATTTTTTAATTTTTGGCAGTTTGCTTTTAATGGATGATACTTTTTCAGCAAAAGCTTCGGTAAAAAAAACCACTTCGGCATCAAACCTTTCAAGTTGAGAGGCATTTTCCTCTGCAGGGCTCATGGGATTGACCGGAATCCATGCCATCCCGGCCCGCCATATAGAGAGGGTGCATGTCCAGGATATCGGGTGATTCATGGACCAGACAGCACCCTTGGTTTCCTTTTTAAATCCTTCATCTACAAGAGCATTAGCGATGCGGCATGACAGTTCGCCAATTTCATTATACGTAAACTCCTGCCCGTCCATATAATAAGCAACGCCTTTGGGATTCAGTCTCCACCCACGGTCAAAAAAATCAATTAATGCCATGTTTAACTCCTGATTCTATTTTTATTTTTTCCATGAATTTCAACCATTCTTCACTCGCTCCAGGATATGAATCCCCATTGCGGCCTCTTCAAAACCCAGGTTGCCACCGCCGTTTTCGGCCAAGGCCAGGCGGCAGCCTTCTACCTGCCGAGGTCCGGCTTCATGGCGCAATTGAGTTACCAGTTCGAAAATTTGTCCCAGACCCGAGGCCCCCACAGGATGGCCCCGGGATTCAAGACCGCCTGAGACATTGATTGGTATTTTCCCTCCCAGCCGAGTGGCACCGGACTCGGCAAATGGACCGCCCTGGCCTAGCGGGCAAAATCCTAAGGATTCTGATTGGTGAAGTTCACCAAAGGCTGTGGCATCGTGGACTTCGGCCACATGGATATCTTCTGGGCCGACACCGGCGATTTCATAGGCCTGGCGGGATAACCGGGCTGTGATATTCAGGTCTTCCCTTTCGATGGGCCGATCGGTTCCCGAACCCAGAACGGAAGCTCTGATTTTTACGGGCCTTGCGGCCGTCAGTTTTGCCAGAAATTCTTTTGAGCAAACTATGGCAGCAGCAGCGCCGTCGCCCACCGGAGCACACATGGGCACCGTGAGCGGATAGGTTACCGGCCGTGCCGCCAGTATTTCCTCCACGCTCATTTCTTTCTGGAACTGAGCATAAGGATTCATAGAACTGTGATAGTGATTTTTGCTCGCAATCACAGCCAACTGATGCTGGGTTGTACCGTGAGTAGCCATATGCCAACGGGCCCCTCCCGCATACACATCCATGAAGGCGCTTCGGCTTTTTCCGGCACCTTCAGCATTGTTAAGGTCTTCGGGAATCTCCAAGGGTAAAGCGTCGAAAACCTTTCGCAAGGCAGCGAAATGGCTATTGATTTCAGCCACCTCCACGCCGGCGTTGTAAGCCAGGAAGGTCTTGGCCTTGTCTTCATTGTATAGTTTTTCCACGCCAACCGCAAGCACACAGTCATACAATCCGGATGTCACCTGCAGCCATGCCTGGTGAAGGGCGGTGGCACCGCTGGCGCATGCATTCTCCACATTGGTGATGGAGATCCCCATAATTCCGAGGGGCCGCAGGGCAATCTGCCCCTTGATGCAATGCTGCATTCCAAAATATCCCCACATTGAGTTGGAGAAAACAGCCGACTGAACCGCTTGTGCATTGATCCCGGAATCTTGCAGAGATTTCCTTACTGCTTCGGCGACCAAATCTTTTTCCGTACGATCCAGATGTTTGGCAAAGCGGGTCATGCCTACTCCGACTATAAACACGTCTCTCATGATGAATTTGCTCCTTATTATCCTTTCCTGTATTAAAAGGTATCAGGTTTTCGCGGATAGGTTTCCGCTAATATATGACCACCATGCCTGGCCAGGGTTTCGTTATTACCGTCCTCGATCAAGGTCGCACGGGCATCCCTGAACAGTTTTTCGACGATGTACTCCTTGGTTAGTCCATTTCCGCCCCATATCTGAATCGTTTCGTGAGAGTTCTGAAAGGCCATCTCCGTACACTGGGTTTTGGCCCAGAGAGAGTACTCCACATGGGGAGGTGAAATGTTAAAGTTAAGATTGATAGCTGCCCGTGAGATAGCCCTGCATGATTCGGTCCGGGCAAAAAGTTCGAAGATGCGCTGCTTCATGACATAATGCTCGATCAAGGGGCGACCGCCCTGGATTCTCTGTTTGCTGTAAGCCAATGCCTCCTCAAAAGCGGCGCGGGCCAAGCCTGTGGACAGGGCGGCCATAGACAGGTTAGCTGCCGCAAGTACCATATCCAAGAAGGGGACATAGAAGTCGGGATTGGCCATCATCCAGGTTTTGGGAATGCGTACGTTGTTAAAAAAGAGCTCGCCCTGGTTCAGATCTCGCTGGCCGATTTTTTCAAGAGGTTTGCCTTTGGATACGCCTTTTCGGTCCAGAGGGACAATGCAGACACCGTTACCGGCAAATCCACGGGAGGGATCAATCTGGCAAAAGAGCAGTGCGTGGGTAGCAATCGTACCGCCGGAGACCCAGGCTGATTTTTGACCGTTGATCACCCATTCATCCCCTTCCAGAATGGCCTGAAGATTGCCTCGCATTTTTTCCGATTCAAAACATTCCTCACCTACTGCAAGGATATCCGAGCCATGATCAGGTTCGGTAATGGCCCAACATCCTCTAATACTGCCGTCTCTGCACTTGCAGAAAGGTTTCACAAAAGTTTCAATCAGTTCTTCGTCGCCGACCATACAAGCCACATAAAATGGAAAGCAGACAACCAAAAGCTGAACGGAAAGACCGAAGCTGGCCCATGCAAACTCTTCGAGGACGAGGTGTACCTGCAAAGGGGAAATTCCTTCCCCACCATAGTATTCCGGCAACAGGATTTTATGAAAATCTAGCTCATAAGCCTTTTTTAAGAAATCCCACAATGGTGAACCATCAGCCACCATCTCTTCGGCAGACATGGCATCTAGTTCCCGCGAGACAGGGCGCATCACTTTTTGAGCAAATTCTCGAGCGGCCATGCGAATGGCTTCGTCTTCTTTGGATAGATTTAAATTTATATCAAAATAGTCCATATTGATTCTCCTGTTATTTAATCCATCGGCAGGTTGTACTTTTCGCAGTAACCCGGGTAAAGCGCCTGGCCTGGTTTCAGCATCGGCAACAGTTGAAGGACTTTTACCACCGGTCCCTTGGCTTTAATGTCGCGAAGGGCCAATGCTTTGGGGATATTCAGTTTTTTTAGCCAGAAATTATGGACAGTATCACCTGACATTTTCATGGTCACCATCGGGTGTTTTTTCTCCGCCTCGATGCCGAAAAGAGGGCCGTCTCCATCCACGAACATCACCACGTCCGGATCATTGACTATGTACAAAATGGAAACACCGTCCTTTTTGATCCTGGGACCAAATTCGGTTTCGTTGATCATCTTTGTCCACAATTCTCCAAAAAGCTCTTCCATTAAATTTTTATCTTTAAATACCGCCATTGTATTACCTCCCTATATTGGGTGATTGGCCGATAGCTTAGAGCCGTGTTGCCCTGCCTATGAATATAAGCAAGTCGAATGCCAAAAATAGTAATTCTATATAAACAAGTAGTTATATGCGATAGGTGACTGGTTGAGGAGCATGACTGTCTTTATAAAAACAAAAAGTGTTTTAATAGAAACACAATGATTGACAAGATGATGGTGCTCATTTAAGAAAAGGTATAAGTAAAAAACAGAAAACAGGAGAAAAGATGATGAGTCAACAATTACCGGAATTATCCAAAGAGCAGTGGGCGTTTCTGGCTGTGCTGGGTGCTTTCGGCGGCCCAGTGCAGATCGAAGTAGTTGGAACAATCGTGCCACTGCTTCCAGGTCCTCTGTTTGATCTATTCGGTAAAGCCGAGCCTCAAGGCTGGATTCGGAAAGTAGAAGACGACAGGCTGGTCATTGGCCAAGATTTACCGAGTGCTGTTCAAAAAAAAATGGATAGCGTGAACACCAGGAAATATTTATCCTGGATCGTTGACAAAATCGTGAGCGAGCGGATGAGAATAAAAATCGGTTCCCTGGAATGGCTTTACCTGCTGGAAAAGGCTGGCCGGAGCAGGGAAGCTGCAGAAGCTGAGATCGCATTGGCCCATGATGCTTCCAATGAGGGAAGACAGAATGAAGCGCAAAATTTTCTCAACAAGGCGGTTACACGCTTGATGACATTATGTGATGAAGCAGAGGTTAGACCTCTATTTCTTTCTGCCACATTGAATCTTTCCAATATCAGTTTTGCAGTAGGATACGGTTTTAAAAATATTGAAAAATTTCTGCTGAAAGCCCAGGAAGTCGCCGAAGGGCTGGGGGATCGACGCGCCCATGCACTGCTCAGTCTCCACATCGGTAGACTTTATTATTTTACTGACCGCCGCGATGATGCTCTTGTTGCCCTGAGCTTGGGCCTTGAAGAAATTGAAGAACTGGGGGACGATGATATCCTGCTTCAATCAGCCCTTTTTCTCGGATTATTTTATTTCATAAAA
The DNA here is from genome assembly GCA_013824585.1 of Desulfobacterium sp. GTDB lineage: Bacteria > Desulfobacterota > Desulfobacteria > Desulfobacterales > SURF-7 > QZKS01. Next base: position 9,572 of record PNOB01000160.1, read on the forward strand.
GGACATTTCATCGAGGCCGTGAAGCATTTTGAAAAAGCGGAACAATTTTTTGAGACT
>PNOB01000161.1 GCA_013824585.1 Desulfobacterium sp.
CAGACCAGGCGCAAAAATCAAACCCGGTAATGTCGTTCTCATTGGTGTGCGGGAACTGGATCAAAATGAACGGGAAAATCTAAAAAAAAGCGGCATCGCCGTGTACACCATGAGAGAGATTGATGAAGAAGGCATGAACGTGATTGCCCGAAAAGCCCTGATGCGGTTGAATCATCTTTCCCGCATCCATGTGAGCCTTGATATTGACAGTCTGGACCCGATTGCAGTCCCGGGAGTCGGGACCCCTGTGTCCGGAGGGTTGACCTACCGTGAGGCGCACCTGCTGATGGAGGTGATTTCAGATTCCGGGCTTGTATGCTCCATGGATATTGTCGAGATCAATCCGATCATCGACCATTGTAACCAGACCGCCAAAACAGCAGTTGATCTTGCCGTATCGCTATTTGGCAAACGTATTCTCTGAAAATCTATTTTCTTTGCAGCTGGTTTTGACATATGTTCTGCCAGATCTGGTGCAAAGCCCTTTTCCACTTTTGATTCTCAAAAGCCTGGCCACGCCATTTGCACCCTTCCCGAACAGAACTCGCAAGTTCCCGCCATCCATTTTCATAATCAAACTGATCCCACATGGTTCCTGCTTTATAGATAAACTGAAGATTTTTCAGATGGATTAAAGCCTTTGCGCCTTTTTCCGTATCAAAAGTTTTCCAGTATACACCGGCATAAAACAGGAATTCACTGTTTTGTAAATGAATCAGGGCATCCATTCCCTTATGAAAGTCAAATTGTTTCCATTCAAGTCCGGAGTAATAAATGTATCTGGCGCTCTTCATCAAAATGAGTGCGTCAAGCCCTTTTATGCTGTCAAAACAGGTCCAGAATTTTCCGGCTCTGAAGATATATTCAGGGTTATTCCACTCAATCAACGCATCCAGACCCCTGGCTTGATTGAACTCCGGCCAGTAAATACCGGAACGATAGATGGTCTCGTAAGCCTGCATCCGAATCAATTCATCCAGACCGGTTTCACGATGAAACAAATGATCCTTGCAGCCTTTGATAAAAATCTGTTCAGCCTCATTCACAGTCGTCATTGGATCATCACCACTTTCCCGAATGGTGGCTGAAATGGTTTTTCTCTGTTTCCGGTGATGACCCAAAGTGTTTTTGGATAGTATTGTAAGCGATCCAGATCATAAATTTCGCCGTCTGTGATGATGATCAGGGGCTCACGATGCTTCTTCATGAAGGTATCAAAAAGCGGCGAAAAAAAAGTTGTGCCGGAACTGCCGGTTTGAAGATACCGCCAGTCTCCTTTTTTGTAGATAAAGGATGCGTCCGGATTCCTGGAAATTTTAAGCGTGTTATGGTGTTTATACGGTACAAACACCTCTTCATCAATGCATAGCAGATATACCTTGTGCTGTTTTAAAAGACTTTCAATCACACCAAAAGCCGTCTCGATATCTTCCGGCTTTGCCACCATGGACCCGGATACATCCACTGCGACTGTTACAATTTTTTCGCGGCTGTAGGCTCTTCCAGGGGCGTATAATCCGGAAGCAAAGTACCGCCGGTCAAACCTGGCTGTAGAATATTTCCACTCCTCAGACATTGCAGAGCTATCGACAAACGCTTTGATCATCTTTTTCCAGGATGTTTTTTCTATAGGTTGAATTTTTTGGATCATAGCAGAAATATGCTGGAAAAAACGTTCGTTCCAGCAGGTCTCATCCTGGCTTGAATAGTGGATGATCCGAGTTTTCAGCGCTTCCACAGAAGTCTGATTATCGTTGGTCCGGAATAGATGGACTCCGGTAGACAGTATACTGGAAGCATGATCATGAAAGGACAATCCCTGTTGGATCGATTGCAGATTCTCATTCGAACCCTGTTGGGATAAAAAAAAGTTTTTCAGTTGAAAATCTTCCGGATGGGTCTGAATATCTTCTGTTGGGTCTGAACGGTTTTGTTTCTGTTTGTTTACCAACCATTGATACAAAACTTCCCAGGTAATATCCTCTTTTTTCATGGAAGCATGTTTCTGAAAAAATGCCCTGGGTATTACCGGGAGTCCTGGAGGCAGGACAAGATATGAAATATCGCGTCTTCCTTTATGTTTCCGCGAAAAAAACGTTTCTTTATTATCAATCAGGTAACTGTTGACAACCATGTCTTGTGCAAGGTTCTGGAGGATCGTGTCCTGGTGTTGAAGGGTTCGATGATGGTGATTGAGGACGATGTGCATCATCTCATGCACAAGCAGGCCGATCAGTTCCTCTGTTTGAATTTTTTTCAAAAAGTCAGCGTTATATAGCAAGAAAACCCGGTGATCTGCAACATGAAGTGCGAGTGTGGGGATATGATTCTCTTCCGTAAACTGCACAGACTGGAAAAAATAGGATGTAAAACGGCTCCTTTTCCACAATTCCTGAAGAGCTGTTTCCAATCTGTCAAATCCCCCCTTGAGGGGGGCGATGGGGGGTGTATTGTATTTCATAATCAACATTCTTTGATGCAGCCAAATCGCACTACACCTTCCTGTATTCCCATAATCGCCAACCTAACCATTAACCATTAACAATTAACCATTGATTATTGATTATTGATTATTTTTTTAAATTTTCAAGTTTCACATGTGGGTGGTTTCAAGCCGCAAAATATAAAAATTTTGATCATAGCCTGAATATCGCAACAAAATGCAGCTCCCACATACAAATGGGTGTAATCAAAACTGTTGGATAATCGAATTATGTGGGAGCGGATAATCGAATTATGTGGGAGCGGATAATCGAATTACGTGGGAGCGGATAATCGAATTACGTGGGAGCGGCTTCCAGCCGCGATATGGCGTTTTTCATGATATCAATCAAGAGACAGTACTGTCGCGGCAAGATGCCGCTCCCACAATGAAACGAATCGAAACCCAACACTTTTAATTGCACCCCATACAAATGGTAAAACAATAATCAATAATCAATTGTTAATGACTAATAATCAATTTACCCCCCACCCTCTTCCGGCCGGATCAGATCCTCGAATTTTATAAAAAGATAGTCCGAATCAACTTTATCCTTAATCGTTACCAAAGCAGGCGGAATAGAGGTAAACAAACCACAGTCTCTCAGCAGCAGGTAGAAAAAAGACATTGAAATATCCGCCCTGGAATATCCAATAAATTGTAACACATTTCCCAGCATGCAGAGATCAATCGAACGGCCGGATTCCTGTGCATCCGCACTCTGTTCCCGTAGATGAGTGATGGCTCCTGAAAGAGCCCACAGGAGATCTTCGGCTGGTATCAAATTTTTTTTTAGTTTCTCAAGTCTTTCCGGGTTACCGTCAAGGATCTCTGAAGTTGTGAGTTCCCGCGGCGTTGTGCTTTGAAGGAGGAAATCCCTTCCAACCTCAATACCCAGCAGAGAATAAATGACTTTTTTCAGGGATGAATCCGGATAGTCTGTCAAATACCGGGACAACTCCTTTGCGCTGTTGACTTTATAGGATATCCGGAGTGCCTGTGAAACCTGATGCCATCCCCTTGGATTAGGATTGATATTCTGCTCATCCCATAATTTGTCAGGAAACAGGGAGATGTAAGAGATTACAGCAGAATGAATTTTTTCCTGATCTGCCCATCGAATCCAATCCCGGGCGTTTGGTTTCAGATGAAATATGGCCAGTCTTCCATCCAGGGCAGCGTCATCAAATTCGGTTACGGTCGTCCTGTCCATTTCCCCCAGATTCCCGGAGAGCACAATGGCGGTTTTCTCCGGCAGATCATGCTCACCGCACCGTTTTTCCGTAATAATCTGGAAAAGGGTTTGAATCACGGTCGGGTGTGCCCGGTTTGCCTCATCCAGGAACCACAATATTCCATTGTAACCCTCTGGTATTTCTTTGGGAGGGATAAATTTGGGCCGGTAGTAGATCATCCTTTGATCTGCATGGTCCGGAACCGGATATCCACCCAGATCAATATTTTCTTTAAATGCAAGCCGGGTATCAATAAAGTAGTAGTTTTTTTTCAGTGCTGTCTGCCGGACGATTTCTGATTTTCCAATTCCGGGGTGACCGACAATCTTTATTGCGTAATTGAGCCGAGAGTCTGCATCCAGATATTTTTCAAGTATGTCTGCAAGATCCCGGATGGTGACTTCAATGGGCTGTTTCATGGATGGTATCCAAATAAGCTTTATTCCGCATGAGCCAATTTCAAAAGTCTGTTGTTGTAGTTCCGGCGAAAGCCGGAATCCAGTATTTTCAGTTCTTTTCTGGACATCGGCTTTCGCCGGTGTGATGCTTTTTAATCGTTTTGAAATTGGCTTAAATGATTTCAATAAAGAAGGCGGAGCAATGATCGACGCTGCTCCGCCTTTATTTACTCATTCACATGTTTCCTGAATCGATCACCCATTATGGGTTCATATGATAGGTGTCCACCAGTGAATAAACATGCTCTTTCAGAACCTTCTCAAACCTCGTCATGTTTTTCACCGGTTTTTTAATCATCTTCAGACAGATTTCCTGCTGTTTTTCCGTGGCGGAATTTTTCGAATAAATATCCAGTGCGTATTTTGAAAAGTCCCGGACCATGAAATCAAATATCTGATCCAGGAGATCATCATCGATTTTCTCGATCGCAGCACTTTCAACAATCAATTGACCATAAGCCACCAGGGTGAAAATTTCTCCTACTGCCAGAAGAAAATCAAAATCGTTGAGCATCTGATCTCCCAGTTCCATTCCGGAAGCCATCAGGAACTCTTCGTAACCCTTGATCTGCTCTTTGAAAACTTCGAGATTCGACAGGCTTTTTGTGGCAAATGTTTTCCGGAAATCATGGAATTGAATTTTTGCATATCCTTTTGTGGGTCCTTGTGCAAAAAGATAGTCATCATTTTCCGCTCCGTTGAGCCTCGGAACCTCATCAAACTTTTTGGGATTGAAGAAATAACTCGGTATCAGCTTTGCAATCAATGCCATATTGACATGACGGGTCCCTTCCAGTTTCGGAAATCCCCGTAATTCGACAACAGCTTGTTCAAAATAGATATCCTTTTCAAATCCCCGGGCTGCAATGATGTCCCACAACATCTCATGAACCTCTTCCCCCTGAATGGCGACCTTCATTTTCATGATGGGATTGAACAGCAGATACCGTTTGTCATCGGCTGATGCACACCGCATATAATCGGTTGCACGAAGTCCGAACAGCTTCATGGCAGCAAGGCGGCAGTAAGAGTCCAGAAAAAGTCTTTTGACGTGTGGGAATTCCGTAACATATTTACCGTACAGATTCCGATGAGCTGCATGATTCAATGCTTCATAAAAGGAATGGGTAACGATCCCGATTGCCCCGGACCCGATATTGAATTTGCAGATATTAATGGTGTTCAACATATCATCCCATGCTTTTTTGCCTCTTGAGGTGATCTCCGCATCGGTGATGGGATAATCGTGAAGGGCAAATTCCGAGACAAAATTCTGTGCATTGATGACATTCTGGATGCACTCGTATTTTTCATGTTTTGAATCAACAATAAAAAACACATATTCATCCGTATCAGCTATTTTTCCAAAAACCGATACCATGCCTGCCTCATTACCATTTCCAATATAATATTTGGAACCATTTGCCAGGTATGTCCCATCTTCCTGCGGGTACAGCTTCATGTCAGATGAATAAATATCCGCACCATGTTCTTTTTCTGACAGACCAAATGCACAAAGCGGATTTTCCCTCAATTTCCGTGCGGCCTTGTGTTTGAATTCCTCATTATCTCCCAGAAAAACCGGGTCCAGTCCAAGGGTGGAAACATGATACATGTACCAATAGGCTGTTCCATAAAAACCGCAGATTTCAGAAAACTCAAACATTCTGTAGGTGCTGTAATACTGATCCTTTTCACCATATCCCTTTGGCAGGAAAAGGGTTTCAAAAATTCTTTCCTTTTTGATGAATTCGGCAAAATCATAGGTGAATTCACGAGACCGAAAATCTTCTTTCATTTTTTTCAAACCCTTGTTTTCAAACCATGCGATGGTTTTCAGCATAATCTCTTTGGAACGTTCATCCGGATAATTTCTATCCTGATATTTTTTGGGATTTAACAGAATCATTTTTTCTCCTCATCTTTTTTTTATATTGTCCCAGCTTGTTATGAATTGAACTTTTTATATATTGCCGCATCCGTATTTCTGTCAAGCTGATTCTTCTTAAGGTTATTTCGGTAACTCTCTTTTAACCTGCACATATGCAAAGGGAAACTGATAATAATTAAAGATTTTTGAACTCTTCCTGAACGATAGGTCGGAAAACACCTTGGACAGATTCATGCCGATGCCGACATATAAGTTGCGGCGTTTCTCTTTTTCATCATCTGAATATCCACGGGCATAATATCCGATATGATATTCCAGAAATTGCAGATATTGGTTTTCGATTGCATCAAATCCGTTCATTTTTATGGCCATGAGAAATTTCATGTTTTCATAATCGGTGGACATATCTTTTGCTGAAAAATCCGGTATGTATTCGACTCGAAAATCGATTTTCCTTGCATAATCAGGATATTTGTACAGCATGTATCCTGCATAACAGCCAAGGATATTCATGAAAAAATCTTCAAAGGATAACCCATAATGGCTGAAGGAATCGCCGACTTCAATGAAACTCATCAATCCAAAAGAGGATAAGGAACCGTATAACGATGCTTTTTGAATCGAATACCCCCAAGACTCACACAAGGCTGAAATTCCGTGAGCAGCCAGATAGCTTGAATAAAAATGGGCCATCTTGTCCGCTCCGCCCTCCGATGTATCCTGTTCAAACCAGCCTTCTGATCTGGTGTGAGACCCCCTCTCACCATAGTCCCAACTGATAAATCCCCATGTTGTCAAAACCGCCAGACCTCCGGCATTGGTTATCCAGAGCTTTTCCTCTTTGGAAAACCATTCACTTCCGTTGCCCTGTTCATCCGCCAGGACCGGCAGGCTGAGAAGCACAAGGCCAAACAACAAAAAAAATATGGAATTCTTGTATGGTTTCAAGACCTGCACCGTATACTATCAATAGGTAGCAGAGAAAAAAAAATGACGCAAAAATGGAATCCGGCTTCTATTAAAAAACACTGATTTTCAGCTTGAATGATCGTCAGGATCTATCTGTTCTCATATCAAATTCATACGGTTTATGCAAAACAAGAAAATTCCTGGTCTTTGAACATTCTTTCAGCAGCATTATAAAAACCCACGAATACCTTCACTGCATTTTTTCTTTCTTGCTTTCATAACTCACCGACTATGACGGTGGCTTTTTCCGGATAACGCGATAATAACATTTTTGCTTTTGGCTTTTCAGTATTTTGAATTCGTTTTTTCCAAATTGTATTTTGTTTGTCCATTGCATGATGTTGGGTTTCGTTTCACTCAACCCAACCTACATGGTTATACCGCATATTACATCACCACCCATTTGGTTTATTTCCGTAGGTTGGGTAGAACGGAGCGAAAACCAACAAACAATGGTTGTCGCAATCACACTGTTTATTATGTTATCCGATATTGTTCAGCATTTTTTTTGCGGTTTTTTCAATTTGTTTTTTCATCTACCCAGAAATGTTGGGTTTCGTTTCACTCAACCCAACCTACATGGCTATACCCGCATATCACATCACCACCCATTTGGTTTATTTCCGTAGGTTGGGTAGAGCGGAGCGAAACCCAAAAAACTGAGGAGAACGCCTGGCCTCCGGCTGTGATGGGACATCAGTTTCCGGTTTTCAGTTTTTCCCAAAATTTTTCATAGATCAGGATGGCCTCGCCCACATCAATCTGGAATTCGCCTTTTTCAAGGTCTTTGGAATCCGGAAAAACGGTTTTGTTGGTTTTCAGGGCTTCATCGTACAGAGCCATGGCGGATGCGTTGGCCGGTGCGTACCCCACAAATTCGCAGATCTGTCTGGCCATGTCCGGACGAAGGATGTAATTGATGAAGCGGTGAGCGTTTTCCTTGTTCGGAGCATTGACCGGGATGATCATGTTGTCCACCCAGAAGATGGCGCCTTCTTTTGGATAGGAGTATGAGATAGCCGGATTTTCTGCGGAAGCCATGTAGATTTCCCCGTTCCAGATCATTCCTGCGATAACCTCCTGATTGAGAAATGCCTGTTTGGGGGAGTCTGACGCGAACAGACGGATGTTGGGCATCAGGGTCTTGAGTTTATTGTAAGCTGCCTCGATATGCCTAGGGTCTGTGTCGTTGACCGAATAGCCCAGCACCTTCAATCCCACACCGAACACTTCCCGGATATCATCGTTGAACACCAGTTTGCCCTTGAATCTGGGATGGAACAGATCGGCCCAGGAGGAAACTTCTTCCTTTTGTACCTTGTCTGCATTGTAGCCGATGGCAGTGGAGCCCCACACATAGGGAATGCTGTATGTGTTGTTCGGATCATAGGGTTTGTTGAGCAGACGGTTATCCAGATGTTTGAAATTGGGAAGCCGGGTTTTATCCACGGGGCTCAGCAGCCCTTCTTTTCTCATCTTGTGCACAAAATAGGTGGAGGGGAAGACCACATCATAGCCCCCGCCTTTGAGAATCTTCAGCCGTGCATACATGGATTCGTTGCTTTCGTATGTGGCATACACCACCTTGATGCCGGTTTCTTTCTGAAAGGAGGCGATCACCTCGTCCGGAAGATACTCGGTCCAGTTGTACACGTAGACCTCGGATTTGTCTGCGGCAAAAACCGGACCAGCCAGCACAAGTGACAGTATCATAAACATCCATTTTTTCATTTTCGTTTCTCCTTCACCAGAAGATGGGAACAGAACACGCTCACCAGGGTAAACGTGAACAATAGTGTGGACAGTGCGTTTACCTCTGGCTTCACGCCCAGGCGAACCATGGAATAGATCTTCAGGGGCAGAATATCGTAATTCGGCCCGGTCACAAAAAAACTCACAATCACGTCATCCAGAGACAGGGTAAAACTCACCAGCCATCCTGCCATCACTGCAGGCAGGATCAACGGGAAAATGACATGGGTGAAAATCCGGAGCTCCCCTGCCCCCAGATCACGGGCTGCATCAATGATGGAATGGTCAAAACCTTGCAGCCTGGCAAAGACAATGGTCACCACAAAGGGGAAGCTGAAGGTAATATGGGCCAGAAGCAGGGTCAGGAAACCCGGCTGCATGCCGATCAGGATAAAAAAACTGAGCAGGGAAATCCCCATCACGATATCCGGGCTCATCATCACGCAGAAAATCAGGGTGTGCAGCACCTTGCGGCCAATAAAACGGTACCAGTAGAATACCACGGCAGCCAGAGTTCCCAGCACACAGGACAGCACACTGGAAATCAGGGCTACGGTGATGGAATGCACAAAAGCTTCCATCAGTAGGCTGTTGTTAAAAAGATGGCTGTACCATTGCAGGGAAAATCCTTTCCATACCGTGGAATACCGGGAGTTGTTAAAGGAAAAGATGATCAGGATCAGAACCGGCACGTATAGAAACAGATAAACCAGGGTCAGGTAGGAGGCTTTGAGGAATCGTTTCATAGCCCCTTCTCCACCGAAGCGTTTTCCATGCGTTTGCGGACTCCGAAATACAGGAGCATCAGCACCAGCATGGACAGGGTCAG